>CAZDWP010000005.1:0-24402 GCA_964508985.1 uncultured Herbinix sp.
TCTGATGTATGGCCTGCTTCAGATTTGGAAATGATAGAGCATACCGTAGACGAATTTATCAATGAAGAACCATTTCATATATATTATCTTACAGTAAGCGGACATATGAATTATACATTTGTCGGTAATAGTATGTCATTTAAAAACAGGGATTTGGTTAAGGATTTACCATATTCATCGGATGCAAGGGCATATTTAGCATGTCAGATCGAGCTTGACAGGGCACTCTCTGAATTGATTAACAGATTAGAAGAAGCCGGTATAGCAGAGAAGACTGTCATCGCACTTAGTGCAGACCATTATCCATATGGTTGGGAGAAAGAAAGGCTTGATGAGCTTGCAGGTCATGTTGTGGATCCTGATTTTGAGATTTTTCGTAATCACTTTATCTTATGGAACCCTGGTATGGAAAAAAATATTATTATAAATAAGCCTTCTAGCAGTCTGGATATTCTCCCAACGCTGAGCAATCTATTTGGCTTAACCTATGATTCAAGGCTTATGATGGGACGAGATATATTATCTGACAGTGATCCCCTGGTAATTTTAAGTAACAGAAGCTTTATCACAGATAAGGTTATGTATAATTCGGCTACAGGAGAAGTCATTAACCTAACAGATGAAGAGCTTCATCCTGACTATGTTAAAAATATAAATGCAATTATTAAAAATAAATTTGCAGTATCAAGTAGTATTATAAAGATGGACTACTATCGATCTGTATTTCCTAGCTATCCAGATAATTTTCTGCTTGATAAATGATATGAAAATCTCATCAGCAATTTTTACTCAAGAATAATTAATCTTTTATAACTAGTATATAAATTAGATAATTCAGAAAACATAAATAAGAATAATAAGTTATTATAGAGGTGGATTGACAATGAGGATAACAAAAGAAAGATTTAATAAAATAGCAGAAATAGTCAAGCTGAGCTATACAGAGGAAGAAGAGGTAAAGCTTCATAAGGACTTAAATCAGTTGGTTAAGTTTATTGAAACCATGAATGAGATGGATACTGATGGTGTAGAGCCGATGGCTTATATCCATTCGTTGAAAAATGTATATCGTGAGGATATTGCGACTGATATTAGCACAGAACAGGAATTGCATTCAAATGCACCAGATAATATAGATGGTTATTATGTAGTTCCCCGTATACTGGAGTAGAATGGAGAGTGTGATGAAGGAAATAACATCAATGTCGGCTTTGAAAGTTGCAGAGAAGATAAAAAAGAGAGAGCTGTCTGTAGAGGAGGTTACAGAAGCTCAGCTAGGAGTAATTAGCTTAAGAGAACCACTCTATAATAGTTATATAACAATAACAGAAAATGAGGCTAGAGAACAAGCTAAATCAGTACAAAGACAAATCGATGAAGGAAAGCTTAAGAACTCGCCTTTAGCGGGTGTTCCCATTGCCATAAAAGATAATATATGTACTAAAGGAGTAAAGACCACCTGTGCATCAAAAATGCTAGCGGATTAAGAAAAGCAGGGGCTATACTTATAGGAAAAGTTAATTTAGATGAATTTGCCATGGGCGGTACCACAAAGACATCGTATTTTGGAGAATCGAAAAACCCCTGGAATACTGACCATACTCCAGGTGGATCAAGTGGAGGCTCATCAGCTGCTGTGGCAGCAGAGGAGGCCTTTGTATCACTAGGCTCTGATACCGGTGGATCGATTAGGCAGCCTGCGGCATATTGCGGTTTAGTAGGCTTTAAACCAACATATGGTACAGTCTCAAGATATGGACTTATACCATTGGCATCATCCCTTGACCAGATAGGACCATTATGTAGAAACATTTCCGATTGTGTATCGGTCCTTGAAGTAATATCCGGATATGACCCAAAGGATTCAACCGTGGTAAAGCAGGGAAATTATGCCTATCATCAGGCTCTTGTAGATGATGTATCGAATATGAGGATTGGTGTTCCAAAGCTATATCTAGAAGAGGAATTGGACGAAGATATAAGAAGCTGCTTTATGGGAACTTTAAAGACCTTTGAAGATATGGGAGCCAAGGTAGAAATATTTGATTTGAATGAGATATTGTACAGTGTACAGGCATATTATGTTATTTCTTGTGCGGAGGCCAGTTCCAATTTATCAAGATATGATGGAGTTAGGTACGGTCATCGTACAGATGATTATATAAGTCTTGATGAATTATACAAGAAATCCAGAGGAGAGGGCTTTGGATATGAAGTAAAAAGAAGGGTTATGCTGGGGGCATTTATGATAAGCTCGGGTAATTACGAGACTTATTATAATAAGGCTAGAAGGATACGTAATACTATCAGCAGAGCATATAATAAGGCATTTGATAAATATGATATCCTACTAAGCCCGGAATCCATAAACACGGCTCCTTTACTAAGTAGCGATTCTACACAGACAAATAAAAAACATAAATCAGAGATACTTAATTGCTCTGTTAATCTGGCTGGCCTTCCTGCGGCTAGTATTCCCTGTGGAAAGGATAGTAGGGGACTACCCATTGGACTGCAGCTTATTGGAAATAAATTTGGTGAAAAAGCCATAATACAGGCAGCATATTCCTTTGAGCAGACTAGACCATACGAAAGGCCGAAAGTGAGGTAAACAGCATATGAAGAGATATGAAATAGTCATCGGCCTTGAGGTTCATGTGGAATTATCCACTAAATCTAAGATCTTTTGTGACTGCTCTACTAGATTCGGTGATAAAGCAAATTCAAATTGCTGTCCTATATGTATGGGAATGCCTGGAGCTCTTCCGATGTTAAATAAAAAGGTAGTGGAGTATGGAGCATCAACTGGACTTGCTCTTAATTGTTCTATAGTAGAGAAGTGTATGTTTGACAGGAAGAATTACTTCTATCCGGATTTACCTAAAGCATATCAGGTATCTCAGTTGTATTTTCCTATAGCGAGAAACGGAAAAATTACTATTGATACAAAGGAAGGGCATAAGTCTATAGGTATTCATGAGCTCCATATGGAGGAGGATGCGGGAAAATTGATCCATGATTCAGATAGAAATATTACCCTTGTGGACTATAACCGTTCCGGGGTTCCACTAATTGAAATTGTAAGTGAACCTGATATGAGGACGGCAGATGAGGTTGTGGAATATCTAGATAAACTAAGGATAATGCTTAGATACATGGGAGTGTCTGATTGCAAGATGCAAGAGGGGTCTATGAGAGTGGATATAAATCTTTCTGTACGGGAATACGGTGAGATGAGGCTTGGTACCAGAACAGAGATAAAGAATATGAATTCTATTAAAGCTATAAAAAGGGCAATCGAAGGAGAGAGCAAGAGGCAGATTGATATCTTAAAAGGCGGAGGGAAAATTCTTCAGGAAACCAGAAGATGGGATGATGAAAAAGATATAAGTTTACGAATGAGATCTAAGGAGGAGGCACAGGATTATCGATATTTTCCTGAGCCGGATATAGCACCTATAGAGATTTCCAAAGAGTGGATACATAAGCTACACAAGTTGCTTCCTGAGTTTCGTGATGAGAAAATAATACGGTATCAAAAGGACTATGGTCTATCAAAATATGATGCCGAAGTTCTTACTTCGTCAAAGGAAATAGCTGATTTATTTGAGAATACAACAAAGCTATGTAATTTGCCAAAGGAGGTATCTAACTGGCTGATGGTTCAGGGGATGCGTGTACTGAAGGATAATTATATGGATCCATGGGATTTATGTATTACTCCTAAAAGATTATCAAAATTAATCGAAATGATAGATGGGGGAGCGATTAACCGTACAAAGGCCAAGGATGTATTTGAAGAAATGTGTTTAAAGGATGTAGAACCGGAAGATTATGTTAAAAGTCATGGACTTGAGATGATAACTGATGATAAGATGCTTCATATGATGGCTATGAAAGTGCTTGAGGATAATCCACAATCTGTATTAGATTATAAGAATGGTAAGACAAAGGCTTTTGGCTATCTGATTGGACAGTTTATGAAGGCTATGAATGGGAAGGCAGACCCTTCTTTAGTAAATACAATCCTTAAAGAGTTAATAGACTAATACATTGTTATTTAAATTTTTTTGTATTATAATAAAACATACTATAGCAAATTAATATGAGCACTCATTACAATAGAAAATATTATTGGAGGATATATATGAAGGAAAAAAGAAGGGCAAAAAGGTTGCCAATTAAGTTATCCTTAGAAATCAGCGATTTATATAAGCAGGATTATGTGCATGTCATCAATATTAATGCACCTATTAAGGTTTTGGATATTTCTAAAGCAGGAATAGGGTTTAGCTCAGAAAGCAAGCTTCCTATAGGGTATTATTTTAATGCCAGCATAAATCTCGGTGAAAAAGAGACCCTTCATAGTGTAATTAAAATCATAAGAAGCCAGCCGTTAGAGGATAATCTTACCATGTACGGATGTGAATTTATAGGAATGGCAGAAGTACTCTCCTTCATTTTTGATGCTTATGAATATAAGCTTGCTGAGGATGACTAGGCTCTGTACACTATGCCCTAATATCAAAGGTATAGCGATGTGTATTTGGACTGGGCGCATCATCTTGTAAAATATCATTAATGAAATCAGGCTTACTATCAGATATCTGTGTCTTAGCCTGAAGCAGATATCCCTTATCGCTTAAGTTATTAATAAGCTCATGCAGATGCTTGGATATTATACGTTCGGATGACTCCTCAAGATAAAAAACGGCATTAACCTGACGATTACTCATAGACAAGTGAATATCCATAGAACCAAGATTAGCCATATCTAGGTGAAGCAAAACATTAAGCTTCTCTGAATCATGTTGCTTTTTGTTTTTACGTGTAAACACATATAAATCTCCATGAGTATCTTGCTCCTTAAACCTTATAGGAAGTTGAAGATATAAAAACAATTCATTAAGATCCTTCATAAACTGCAGATTATCCTGCAGTTTATTTATTGTTGATTTTACATCTGAAGGCATGTTAAAACTATTGGTCAGCTTTTCTAGATGCTCCATATCCTTATCAAGATGGCTGAAGAATTCCTTTACCTTATTTTCTTCGGGAAGTTCACTTGGACTTATGGTCCATCTCTGGTGAAGAGCCTCTGTTATTATATCTCCATAAGAATCAGATTTAAGTAAATGAACTAGTTTTTCCCTATCAATATCGGACAGCTGCGATGCTATAGCAGTAAATGCATCAAATATATGAATAGGAAGCAAAGTATTTTCTGAAAAAAGCGGTGAGGGTTCCTTGCCATATAAATCATATATAATGTTTAAAAGACTTTCTAAGGTCATAGAGCCATTTGAAAGCTGACTTTGAATATATTCTACAAGCTCATCCTTATATAATGATGTTTCACTTATTTTTTCCAGTATTTTATCTTGAAGCTCTATAAGCTCACTATCTGGCAAAATGTGTCTTAGTGCAGTATCAGGATTTAATTGCTCCTGCATACCTTCCCCCTCTATGAATAAAGACAGAAGCTCCTTGTGTATATTAATCACATTATCTGGATGGGTATTATTGAACTGAGCCGTGCTTGGATCAATACTGCTTGATTGAGTATAAGATGTTTGGGTATCATTATGTACAAGTGCCATATCAAGGGTTTCATTTATATTATCATTTACTGACTCTGTATTATCAGATATAAAACTATCTATATGACCTAACAGGGATTTTAGCTGGGTTAGGATCTGATGCATACCCTTTTGATATGCTTCAAATTGGGCAATATTACTGATATTAATTGGTAAGCTGTTCTTATGCATCAATACAAGGGTCGAAGGATTAATATCCGGATAGGCAGCAGTTAGCTTTATTAGTTGGAGAATTGTATTTTTATCCACAGGCATCTGATAATTCAAAAGCTCCTGTACGATAGTAAGATTTCTTTCCGAGGTTGAAAGTCCCGAAGCATATAAAGCCTTGTAGATTATATCATTTGTAGGGGAGTTCCCATTAGTGATATATCGTAAGGTAATGAGACCATCCGTCTCATCCGACACCACAAATTCTGCGGTTTGTCCAATAGAAAGAGGAACCTCACCGGTCAGTTTAGCATTAATAATCTGACCACTAGGTTCTAATCTTATTTTGACCTCCTGATATCTTAAGTCAATAATCTCACCCTTTATAATTGAGTATTCATTTCTGGTAATCTGAACGGGTTTTTGATCCTGTCCGGATGGCTTAATCTGTTGAGACTTAATTTGGGAGGCTTCGTATTCGGAAGCTGCTCTATGCAGTCTGGTTTGTTTAGGCCTATAATCATTTATTTCCATATATAATTCATCCCTTTAGTGATTTAATGTAAAATTAATGTGCATTGTCTATTATTTATATCGGCCTGTATATGTATTTTGGTAATAAGAAAATTGTGATTTGAATCATTGCTTTTATATATCTTATCATGTAATATCTAGCTATAAAGTGAAAGTGTTAAGTAAATCTTTAAACTTGTGCAGAATCACTATTTTATTATCAATAACGAATTGATAACTATTATCAATTACTATTGATTTTAGATAACAAATTATTTAGAATTATATTGTAAACAATACATGATGGGAAAGCTAGGAGGTTAAAACCTCCGTTATATGTTATTAAAAAATAGGAGGTTTTGTAAAATGAGACAAGAATGGCATGGTTTTGAAGGCGGAAGCTGGATGGTAGATGTCAATGTAAGAAGCTTCATACAACACAATTATAAACCTTACGAGGGTGATGATAGTTTTCTTGTAGGTCCTACTAAAAGGACTCTAAAGCTTTGGGAAAAGACCCAGGAGCTAATGAAGGAAGAAAATGAGAAAGGAATTATTGATGCTGAGACCTTAAAGCCCTCCACAATAACTACTTTTGGTCCGGGTTACTTAGATAAGGAAAATGAAGTAATCGTAGGCTTTCAGACCGATAAACCCCTAAAAAGAGGCATTATGCCAAACGGTGGTATCCGTGTAGTGAAGAAGGCATTGGAGTCCTATGGATATACCCTTGATAAAACCACAGAAGAGATATATACCCAGAACAGAAAGACTCATAATGACGGAGTTTTTGATGCATATACAGATGCCATGAGAAAGGCAAGACATACCGGTATTATTACTGGACTTCCTGATGCTTATGGTAGAGGAAGAATAATCGGAGACTACAGAAGAGTCGCTCTTTATGGAGTGGATTTTCTGATTGAAGAAAAAAAGCATGAGAAGAAGCTTTTAGAGAATCCTAATCTTGGCTCTCCTGATATTCGTCTTCGTGAAGAATTATCAGAGCAAATTAAAGCATTAAAGCAACTTAAAGAAATGGCGGCTTCATATGGATATGATATCAGTATACCCGCGAAGGATTCCTTCGAGGCTACTCAGTGGACTTATTTCGCTTATCTGGGTGCCATAAAGGAGCAGGATGGAGCGGCAATGAGCCTTGGCCGTGTGTCTACTTTTCTTGATATATTTTATGAAAGAGACTTGAATAATGGTACTATTACCGAAGAAGAGGTTCAAGAGATTATTGACCAATTTGTCCTTAAGCTTCGTATGGTACGTTTTCTACGTACACCTGATTATAACGATTTGTTCTCAGGAGATCCTACTTGGGTTACAGAATCAATAGGTGGTATGGGTCTAGACGGAAGGACACTAGTTACGAAGAGCAGTTTCAGAATCCTGCATACACTTTATAATCTTGGACCCGCACCAGAGCCTAACCTTACTGTACTTTGGTCTGTATTTCTGCCAGAGCCTTTTAAGAAATTCTGTGCAAAGGTTTCTATTGATACTAGCTCTATCCAGTATGAAAGTGATGATATTATGAGGGATTACTGGGGAGATGATTATGGAATTGCCTGCTGCGTATCGGCCATGAGACTCGGTAAACAGTTGCAGTTTTTTGGTGCTCGTGCAAACCTTGCAAAAGCAATGCTTTACGCCATTAATGGGGGTAAGGATGAGAAATCTGGAGAGCAGATTGCTCCGATGTTTGCTCCTATAACCAGTGAATATTTAGATTATGACGAGGTAATATCTAAGTTTGACCAGACTCTTGATTGGCTCTCTGAATTATATATTAATACTCTTAATGTCATTCATTATATGCATGATAAATATAACTATGAGAGGCTTCAAATGGCCCTTCATGATGTAGATATACTTCGTACAGAGGCTTGCGGAATTGCAGGATTATCAGTAGTAGCCGATTCCTTATCAGCAATCAAATATGCCAAGGTAAAGACTGTACGTAATGAAGATGGTCTGGTAGTAGATTATGAAATAGAAGGGGATTACCCAGCCTATGGAAATAACGATGATAGGGTAGATGATATTGCAGTAGAATTGGTTGAGCGTTTTATGAATAAGCTTCGTAAAATAAAAACCTACCGAAATGCTAAGCAAACATTATCCGTGCTGACTATAACATCTAATGTTGTATATGGTAAGAAGACGGGAAGTACACCGGATGGAAGAAAAGCCGGAGAGCCTTTTGCACCGGGTGCAAATCCTATGCATGGTAGGGATAGTAAGGGCGCAGTAGCCTCCATGGCTTCCGTAGCAAAATTACCCTATAAGCATGCAGAGGATGGTATTTCATATACATTCTCTATTGTTCCTAAGGCTTTAGGGAAAGACGAGGATGATAGAGTAAATAATCTAGTAGGATTAATGGATGGATATTTCCATAGTAAGGGACATCATATCAATGTCAATGTATTTGACCGTGAAACCCTTATAGATGCTATGAATCATCCAGAAAAGTATCCTCAGCTTACAATTCGTGTATCTGGTTATGCAGTGAACTTTGTAAAGCTAAGTAAGGAACAACAGTTGGATGTTATCCATCGTACCTTCCACGAAAGATAGATAATAGTTCTGATAGAAAGGAGAATGGCATATGGCTAATTTTGGACGAATTCATTCATTGGAAAGCTTTGGCACTGTGGATGGACCGGGTATACGTTTTGTAGTATTTATGCAGGGATGCCCTCTCCGCTGTCAGTTTTGCCATAATCCGGATACCTGGGATGTAAACAAGGGTACTGAATACACTCCAGATGATTTAATGGAAGAAATACTTAAATATAAATCCTATATGGACTACTCCGGAGGTGGGGTTACATTTACTGGTGGAGAGCCTCTTCTTCAGGCTGATTTTATATTGGAAGTAAGCAAGATGTGTAAGAATGGAGGCATATCTGTAACTATTGACACCTCTGGATTTATATTTAATGATACGGTAGAGGAGCTTATGAATTATACAGATTTGGTCTTGCTAGACATCAAGAATTATGATCCGGTTGTGTATAAGAATGTAACCGGGGTATCCTTAAGTCCAACCTTAAAGTTTCTAGAATTTCTTAAGGAAATCAATAAAGCAACATGGATAAGATATGTAGTAGTGCCTCAGCTTACCGATAATCTTGATAGTGTAAGGAAGTTGTCAGAGCATCTTGATGACTATCCAAATGTGGAGAGAATCGAGCTTTTGGCATTTCATAAGATGGGCGAGTATAAATGGAAGGAACTTGGGCTTGATTATAAGCTTACCGATACAAAGGAACCAAGCAGGGAGCTTATGGAAGAGGTAATCGAAATTCTTTCAACCAAGGGAAAACTGGTTAAATCAAATATATAACGGAGGCTTAACATGAACATCTACTTAATCCGCCATGGAGAGACAGATTGGAATCTCATAGGGAAGGTTCAAGGCAGAGAAGATATACCGCTTAATAATACGGGAAAAAGTCAGGCGAAGAAATGTGCGATAGCCTTACAAAACACTGGTATAAAGACTATAATATCAAGTCCTTTAGCGCGGGCTGTACAGACTGCAAATATCATTGCAAGTACCCATGACGGTATGGAGGTCATAATAGATGAGGATCTGATAGAACGTGATTTTGGTGAGATGTCAGGTATGACCTATGACCGAAGAAAGTTTTTTGATAGCTTTGGACATGAGGAGACTATGGAACCTTTGGAGAAACTCAGTAAAAGGCTTATAGATTGCATCCAAAGATATGCCATCAAATACTCTAACCAGGATATTGTAATGATATCTCATGGAGCGGCGATTAATTCTGTACTAATGGTACTGTCTGATGGAGAAAAAGGTTCTGGAAAAACCAGATTAAAGAATGCATGTATAAGCATCCTTACATATGAAGATAAGGGGCTGCAGCTGGGTTCATTTAATTTGTCTCCAGAGGAGCTGGCCGATAAGATATAAGTTCTAAGAAGACATATAAGTGGTTGCATTTAATTAATAAGATGTAACCACTTATATTATTTTAGTTGACGATTTCAACTTCCGCTCTTACAATAAAGGTGATATCGACTAAAGATCAAAGTTATTATACCGAGAAGCTTAGGTGGTGTGGATTTGATTGAAAGATTAACTATAAAGATAATAGATTCTTTAAGCAGCAAAGAAACGAGTGTATATCTATCCAAGGGTGAGAATCTTCTTGAAGCCTTAGTAAGCAATAAGATATCTATATCCAGTGAGTGTGCTGGCATGGGCAGATGTGGAAAATGCACTATCCGTGTCATGGAAGGAAAGCTAGACATCACCCTACGGGATAGGGAGATCCTATCAGATATAGACTTATCAAATGGCTACCGCCTGGCTTGCATGGCTTATCCCATTATGGATTGCACAATTAAGTTGATTTCTGATAAAAATGCTGAATTCAGTATTGTTACTGAGACAATAAGTAGCCATAAAGATATAAGTACCCGTACAGATATAATGGATTTTGCCATAGCAATTGATCTTGGAACTACTACATTAGCTCTTGCCCTGGTGGATTTAACAGAGGGTAAGACATTAGAAAATTACACTGCTATAAATCCCCAAAGAGTATATGGAACAGATGTGGTGTCCAGAATAAAATTTTCAAATGATGGTAGGTTAAGTGTGCTTTCTCAGTTGGTTCGTGATGAATTAAGAAAGGGAATTCTATGTCTCCTACATAGACAAGGTATCAATTTTGAGTCCATTAAGAAGATAGTAATATCAGGAAACACTACAATGATACATTTATTAGTGGGCTATTCTTGTGATGGCCTTGGAAGCTATCCATTCACACCGGCTAATCTGGGGTTGATTAATACATTTACTGATGATTTGTTTGACTTGGTTAATAGGACACCAGTTATGATTCTTCCTGGGATATCAGTATTTGTCGGTGCAGATATAACAGCGGGTCTATTAGCCTGCGGTATTGACCGTGAAGATAAACCTTGTCTATTTATAGATTTGGGGACTAACGGAGAAATGGCAGTGGGTAATAGAGACAAGATTCTGGTGACCTCTACGGCAGCAGGTCCGGCTTTTGAAGGTGGTAATATATCCTGTGGGATAGGCAGTGTATCAGGAGCAATATGTCATGTAACTTTTGAAAAAGGGCAGCCAAGCTATGATACTATTAATGCTCAACCGGCTGTAGGAATATGTGGAACAGGTGTTATTGAACTTGTCTCAGAGCTTTTAGATGAAGGAATAGTAAATTCAACTGGACTTCTTATGGATCCGCATTTTGATGAAGGATATGAGATTGCAGGGATGAAATTCATCCAAAAGGATATTAGAGAGCTTCAGATGGCTAAAGCCGCTATACGAGCAGGGGTGGATATTTTAGTTGGTCGATTTGGAATAAGCTATGAACAAATTGATAAGGTATATATAGCAGGTGGATTTGGATATCATCTGGATATAGATAAGGCTATTAATATTGGCTTACTTCCAAAAGCCCTTGTGAATAAGACTAGGGCAGTAGGAAATACATCATTATCAGGAGCCATAGACGCTTTGATAGATTATGATGTTAATGCTAGAATGAATCATATAGTATCCACTTCGGAGGAGATCCATTTGTCTAATGAAGAAGATTTTAATGATTTATTTGTTGAGTATATGTCCTTTGATTAAAGGAAGTTGGTGAGGATAAATCCTCCGTTGTAAGTACAATAACTAATATAAATATATAGGAGGATTGAAATGAGAATTGGAACAGGTTATGATGTTCATAAACTTGTAGAAAATAGAGAGCTTATCATAGGTGGAGTAACAATTCCATATGAAAAGGGTTTATTGGGACATTCGGATGCTGATGTACTTACTCATGCTATAATGGATGCACTATTGGGGGCTGCTGCTTTAGGTGATATCGGAAGGCATTTTCCCGATTCTGATGATACCTATAAAGGAGTATCAAGTATAGAGCTTTTGAGAAAGGTCAAGAAGCTTTTAGAGGATGGACTTTATCTTATAGAGAATATTGATGCTACAATTATTGCGCAGAAGCCAAAGCTTTCAGTTTATATACCGAATATGGTTAAAAATATTGCAGCAGCTCTTGATCTGGAAGAAATTCGGGTTAATATTAAGGCTACCACTGAGGAAGGCTTGGGATTTACAGGTGAAGGTCTTGGAATTGCTGCAAATGCTGTATGCCTTTTAGAATCCATGATGAATTTTCAGGTGGATGTTACAGATGGTTATAGTGATAAGGAATGTAACGGTTGTGGTGGATGTCCTAAGAGATCATAATCTATAAGCAAAAAGGTGTTGACAAAATTTACAATAATGCATAAAATGAATTAAAGTTATAAATATATAAAGATAATAATAAAAGCAATGAACGGAAAAGTAACTCATATGATTGTATCAGAGACGGAGCGTCACCGGCTGAAAGCGCTCCTTACATGAAGCTGAGCGAAGTGCATCCGGGAGCTGATTCGATGAGGGATAACTTAGCCGAATCCGGTAACAGCCGTTATCTGAATAAGATGTATGTCAAAGGCCATATTAACATCCAATATTGACATACAAATAGAGTGGAACCGCGAATCTACCGCCTCTATATTAGAGGCGGTTTTTTTATTGAATAGGAAAGTGCGTCCTATTTGGTAAAAACGCTCCGCAAGGATGCGTAATTGGGAGGTAAGTTGAATGGGACTTGTTAAATACATTAATGAGGAAATGAGGATTATAAAGGAAAGAGATCCGGCTATAAGAACCTCATTTGAAGTGTTTCTATATCCTAGCTTTAAGGCCATATTACGATATCGTTTTGCTAATAAGCTTTATAGAGGGAAACACTATTTTCTTGCCAGATGGATATCGCAAAGGACTGCACGAAAGACTGGTATTGAGATACACCCGGGAGCAACTATAGGAAAAGGCTTGTTTATAGACCATGGAATTGGTGTGGTCATAGGAGAAACTGCTATTATAGGAGATAATGTAACTCTTTATCAGGGTGTTACTTTGGGAGGAACTGGTAAGGAAAAAGGTAAAAGGCATCCGACCATAGGTAATAATGTAATGATAAGCGCTGGAGCGAAGGTACTGGGTTCCTTCACCATAGGAGAGAATTCTAAAATCGGTGCGGGCTCTGTGGTTTTGTCAGAGGTACCTTCTAATTCTACCGTAGTGGGAGTTCCCGGACGAATAGTTAAGCGTGATAATATTAAGATACCTAGAGATGACATGGATCAGATTCATCTTCCAGATCCTTTCCTGAATGATGTAACTAACCTAAAGAAGGAAAACGAATATCTGAAGGGTGAGATAAAGAGGATATGCAATAGATTTGATGAAATACAGAGTACATGTGATAAATTAGATGAGTTGGATATAATGCTTGCGAAATTAGAAAATCAGAACAATAATAGGGGAAGTAGTAAATAAGATAAGAGGATGAAAATTATATATACAAATGATAATATAATAATCAGGAGGTAATTATGAAAATATATAATACTTTAACACAGCAAAAGGAAGAATTTATTCCTATTGAGAAGAACAAGGTCCGGATGTATGTCTGTGGACCAACCGTATATAATTATATCCATATTGGTAATGCCAGACCTGCCATTTTCTTTGACACGGTGAAACGATATTTAGAATATAAGGGCTATGAGGTAAATTATGTATCAAATTTTACGGATGTGGATGATAAAATCATAAAACGTGCAATAGAGGAGGGCAGCTCATCTACAGAGATTTCAGAACGATATATTAAAGAATTTAAAAATGATATGGATACCCTTAATGTTCTTCCCGCATCTTATCATCCTAAAGCAACTGAAGAAATTGATGGAATGATTAAGATGATCATAACCTTAATCGAAAAAGGTCATGCTTACGAGAAAAACGGTACTGTCTATTTTCGAACAAGGAGCTTCGAGGAGTACGGGAAGCTTTCAAAAAAGAAAATAGATGATCTAGAAGCAGGAGCAAGAATAGCTGTATGTGAGGAGAAGGATGATCCTATGGATTTCGTTCTTTGGAAGCCCAAGAAGGAAGGGGAACCATTCTGGACATCACCCTGGGGAGACGGTCGTCCCGGCTGGCATATTGAATGTTCTGTAATGAGTAGCAAGTATCTGGGTGAGGAGATTGATATCCATGGCGGCGGAGAGGATTTGATATTTCCACATCATGAGAATGAGATTGCTCAGAGTGAGGCGGCTACTGACAAGCCATTTGCCAGATATTGGATGCACAATGCCTTTATCAATATAGATAATAAGAAGATGTCCAAATCAGAAGGCAATTTCTTTACTGTTAGGGATATCTGCAATGATTATCCCGGACAGGTTATACGATTTTTCATGCTGAATGCGCACTATCGTAGCCCATTGAATTTTAGTAGGGACCTAATTGAAGCAGCAAAAAACTCTTTGATAAGAATCTTAACCTCTGTAGAGCAACTAGACTATCTTCTAAAAAGCAGTGCCATAATGAAAGAAGAATTATCAGAAGAGGAAAAAGCCACATTACAGGAAGCTGATATTCTGAGAGGGAAATTCAATGAGGCTATGGAAGATGATTTTAATACAGCGGACGCCATTGCGGCAATATTTGAGTTGGTAAAGCTTGCGAATATAAAGAGTACTACAGATAGCAGTAAAGAATTTATCACTAATATAAAAGATATGATAGTATCTTTGTGCGACATCCTCGGTATCATTGCTAAGAAGGAGGAAGAGATTCTTCCTGAGGAAATAGAAAGACTTATCGATGAAAGACAGCAAGCCAGAAAGAACAAGGAATTTGCCAAATCAGATCAAATCAGAGATGCTTTGCTTGAGAAGGGCATAATACTTGAGGATACAAGAGAAGGTGTAAAGTGGAGAAAAAAATAGACGAACAGAATTTATTATCAATGACGGCATTTATTAAGAAGGCCTGGAACTTGCCTGATACGGATATTAAATCCTATTCGGGTCTCACCTTGGCTTATATTGGTGATGCTATATATGAGTTGGTGATACGTACCTATATAGTAGAACAAGGCAATGCTCCCGTGAATAAACTTCATAAGCAGGTAGTTAAGTTGGTAAAGGCTTCAGCACAAGCAAGCCTTTATCATGCCATACAGGATATGCTTACTGAGGAGGAGGAGGCTATATATAAAAGAGGGAGGAATGCCAAATCCTTCACCTCTGCAAAAAATACAGACATAGTAGAATACCGTACTGCCACAGGCCTTGAGGCCTTGATCGGATACCTCTATCTAACAGGACAAACTGTCCGTCTCCTAGAGTTAATTCACCCTGTACTTGATTTGGTAAGTTTTTCTTAAGTATTTTGCCATTCTTTTGCCTTATAGATTTGTTAATTTATACCCAGGATGTGAAACGCTGGCAAGGTTGACTAAAATTAGAAGAATAGATTATTTGATTTATTTTTCTTAGTAAGGAGGAATAATGACAAAAAGAAAAACAAGGTGGCATTTTCTGATGGGAACTACAGTAACAATATTTGTACTAAGTCTGTTAATAGGTATGAATAACCAGTACCATAGTGCTGCTGCAGCAGAAAATGAAACAGAAACAGTTGATTTAAGAATTATTGGAACCACAGACCTACATGGACAGCTTAACAGCAATGATTATGAGTTGGGCGTAGATTATAATAACGGTGGACTTGCAAGGGTGTTTGATCTTATTAAAAGGACTAAAGCAGAGCTCCCTGAGGGAAACACCATTACTTTAGATAACGGAGATGTTCTATTTGATTATACAACAGAATACATTTTTTCATCGAACCAGGAAGCCATTCAGCCAATTTATCAAGCGATAAAACATGTTGGATATGATGCCATAACCTTAGGTAATCATGAATTTGATTATGGTTATGACTATATACTTAGACAGTTGGATGGTTCAGGACTTCGTGATATTACTGTAGTTTCAAATGTAACTGACGCAAGGACAGGAGAGCATCCATTCCTAGAAAACATGCTTATAACGCGTAAAGTTACGACTCAGTCTGGTAAAGAGGCTGAGGTTAAGATAGGTATTATCGGACAGACGATTCCCACTTTAACTGGTAAAACCCATAGCTACGCCGGTATATTAATAGGCGAGGATATGGTGGAGAATGCAAAGTCACAGGCAGTAAAATTAAAGGAAATGGGTGCGGATATCATTGTTGCTCTGTCTCATACAGGAATAGGACCTGAAAATCCCGAGCTTAATTTTAAGAATGTAGCCTATGCATTGACTACAATATCAGAAATAGATGTGGTAATAGCTGGACACGAACACAATCTTTACCCTACTACAGACATGTCCTCTGCTTACTATAGACTGCCTGGAGTTGATAAAGAGACTTACCTGATGAATGAGAAAAATGTCGTAATGGCAGGTGACAGAGGCAAAGCAATTGGAGTTGTTGATTTATCACTTGAGATTAAAGGTGATTCTGTAAAGATTGCTGACCGCAAGTCGAGTCTGCGTATGGTGACAGAGAATAACACTAGTGAGGATGAGCAAATTGCTTCAATGTTCGGGCAATGGGAAGAGCAGTTATTGCACTATGCTTCAGACGTTATTGCTAAACTGGAGCCCGGAACAGCATTACAGAATTATTATGGCCTATTAGTAGACAATGCTGCTATACAGTTACTTAATGATTCTAAGATTCACTATGCACTAAATCATATTAAAGCTAATGAGAAAAAATATATAGACTATCCTATTATAGCTGCATCAACCTATGATAGCTTTGGAGTTAAGTCTATAAATGATTTTGTTGATATTCGAGATAATATTACTGAAGCGAATTTAACCACTCTACAGAATTATAATAGCTATCTTTATATATATACCATAACTGGGGCACAGCTAAAGGAATGGCTGGAGTGGTCTGCCAGTGCTTATGAAACCATAACCAGATACACAGATTGGGAAGATTCTACCATGTCATCTTTAATGAAGGAAACGAGGCTTAAATCTTTGATTCGTGAAGAATGGCTTAATGACTGGAGTAACTTCTATGTGTTTGATGGAGTAAACTATGAAATCAATCCTTCCATGAATCCCAGATATGATTTTTCGGGAAATCGTTTAAGTAGCAATAAAAGAGTATCAAATGTATATTATCAGGGAAAAGAAGTTACTGATGATATGAAGCTATTAATTGCTACAAATAAGATTACTAAGCCTACCGATGCTAATAAAGGCATAGAGAATCAATCAGTTCTTAGAGGTTTTATCAGGAGTCAATCGATACTGGGTAAATATATAAGTCAGCTATCGAAAAGTGGCAGTATAATGCCACAGATTGATTATAACTGGAAATTGAATCTACCTCGTAACTATCAATTTATAGTAAAGTTACCATACCATGCCAGTGATTTATTTGAAGAAACACCGTGGTATAGTAAGTATCTGATGCAGAAAGAGCAGTATAGCTATTTTGTAGCGGACTATTCAATTACTAACACAGATATTACGCCTCCTCATATAGTTGCTTCACCCCTAATAACAAATCCGACTGCAAGCTCATATGAGATAGCGGTACAGGCGGTTGATGATTCAGAGATTAAGTATTTGAAGTACATTAATGGTGAGCGAGACGCAAATGAACTTGCATGGGTAGTATCAAATGATATCCCTAATAAGGGCTTTACTGTAAATAAGAATGGCGTATATACTATTTATGCTGAGGATATACATGGCAATAAGTCTATCAGAAGATTGGTTATAGATAATTTTAATGATAATCTTTTACCCAGACCTATTGTTGACAACTACACTAACAGAAAACAAAAAATAAGTGGAAAGGCTGAGCCCAACACAGTATTGATTATTGAGACACCGTCTAGTATTTATGAACAGAAGATATATGCCAGCGGTAAATTTTCAGTAGAGCTACCTGGACAGCTGGCTGAAACCAATATCTATTTATATGTTAGAGATGATAAAAGAGGGCTAGAAAGCGAACGTGTACCGGTGAGAATAAATCGCACGGGACCAAATCAGCCTCATATAAATACTCTATATAATAATGAGGGCCTTTTGTCGGGTAATGCCCGTGAGAATGCCACCTCTGTTATAGCAATTATTGATGACACTGTGTATGTATCTGATCAGGGAGGCAGAGAACTGTTCGAAGGAAATAAGGAGATCTATAATCCCATATACAAAATTATTGAAACCTTTGTGTACGTTGACTATGATGGACAATTTGTCCTTATGCTACCACCACAGAAGAAAGGAACTTCTATTAGTGTCTATGCAATTGATCATATATCAAGAAATAGCAGAGTGAGTAAGACTACTGTAAAAGAAGCTGGTCCTAATGCACCTGTAGTAAATGAGGTAAGTAATATCGAAAGAACAATAACGGGATATGTTCCTTCATCATCAAATATTAACGTTGAATTACGCATAGGGGGAAGTACCTACACTACTAAAACAGATAAAAATGGATACTTCTCATATAATATAGATAATCAACTTTATGCAGGTCAGCCATTTGAGGTTGTAGCAACTGATAAAAAAAATGGTAAAGAAAGATCCAGTTATCCTGTAGAGGTCTTTGTAAATAACATAGAAACCTACGTGCGACCGAATTCAACAAACTTAATTTTAAATCGCGTAACAGATAAATCCAATTTAATCTCGGGATATTACTATGCTGGAGACACTGTAAATATAGCAATTACAACCGGTGAGGGTAAGGATTTTTCTAGTAAGATATATAGTGCTACACCAGATGATTCAAGTTTCAGGTTCACTTATAATTTGGAGGAAAAACTGGAAGTAGGTACTAAGGTATATGTAATGGCAAGATTTGTGGATGGTAAAATCCTCTTAGCGAATTCATTTACGGTGACAGCGGGAAGACCTGATATGCCCAGACTTCTTAATGATATTACTAATACAGATAAGGAAGCCAAGGTTGTATCTATAAAAGACAGCATGATTTCTCTTAAGATAGGCAAGAAGGAGTATACTACCAGCGAATATGTATATGACGAAGCTACAGACCAATATATATATACTTTAGCAACAGATAGGGATATATCAGGAACCTCAATTAGTGTCACAGCTATAAACGAATCCGGAACAAGTGATCCTTTGCTAGCACAGGTTATGAAGATTTCACCGGATTCACCTGTTGTGAACGCAGTATTTGCAGGTGATAAGACTATTACAGGTTCCATAGAGCTTCTAGACTATGTTATACCTCGGGAAGATGGTATTGAGACTGAAACAAAACTTCCTAAGGAATTCAAGAATGCTCCGTCCGAGGTCGCCAAGACTCAAACCAGAGTATATGCTCAAATTGGAACAAAGAAATATAAAGGAACTATTGATAACAATGGTAATTTTACAATTAGTATTCCCGAGCAGAGTGAGGGAACTCCCATTAAGCTATGGGGTACTAATAAGGCTGGAAGAGGACCATTGATAAAGGTAGTTATTACTAAAAAACAGTAACGATATAATCTTAGATAAAGCATCAATAAGTATTACGAAAATATGGAGCACATGGATTTCTTGCTGATATGCCCCCTTAGGTAGACAAGGGGCATATCATAAGAAATGCTGTTGCTCCTTATTATTTTGCTATTTTCTATTCTGTATAATATAATGGGATTAGATAATATTATACTAAGCATAGATGACAGGAGGGTACAATATACAATGGAGCTCTGGGATATATACGATAAATGTTTTGTAAAGACCGGAAGAACGCACGAGCGAGGGAAACCCCTGAATGATGGTGATTATCATCTTGTTGTGCATATTTACCCGATTAACAGTAAAGGACAGATTTTGATACAAAAAAGAACTGATACAGTAAGCTGGAAGCCGGGATATTGGGCCAATACAGGAGGCTCAGCAATTACCGGAGATGATGCCTGGATAACCTGTCAAAAGGAGCTATGGGAGGAGCTTGGAATTAAGGCCACAAGTGAAAATTCCAGTCTTGCTATGATGTATAGAAGACATAACAGCTTTTGTGCTGTATGGCTGGTTAGGACTGATATATCCAAAGAGGAGCTTACATTGCAACCGACAGAAGTAGTGGATGCAAAATGGGTGACCCGAGAGGAAATTAAAGCTATGGGAGAAAAGGGATTATTGGTAGAATATTTTTATATTGATTTTCTCTATAATCTAATAGATGAGGAGTTTGGAACCAAGTGGGAAGCCTTTTCGTCTAATAAGTAGCAATGAAATAGAAGATTAATGGTAAAGGGGAGGTAATATGAGAAAAATTAGAATAACTACAATACTTGTTATAACAGTATTTATGGGGCTTTTATTTACAGCTTGCTCTGGCAAAAATGAATCAAAATACGATATGGCATCACCAAACATGACAGCTAGTGATGATAATTATGATTTTGATAGGGCTGAAGCACCTCAGGATGCAGGTGGTGAGGAATACAAATCAACAGTCGAAGCAGGAGGACTATCAAATACAAGTGGAATTAGCACGGGCAGTACAGCCGACCAGTCAATGGATAAGATTATAACTAAAGTAAATTTAGAGGTAGAGACTCAGGAATTTGATGAGCTCATCGACATAGTTAAGGACGAGATTGTAAGACTTGGTGGTTATGATGAGAGGACAGAAGTCAGCGGTAAAAGATACAACAGCCGAGGTAATTCAAGATATGGATATATTGTCGCTAGAATTCCTAAGGACAGACTAGGCGAATTTGTGAATGTCGTTAAGGATAACGGAAACATTATTAATGAAACCTCATCATCGGATAATGTAACACTTCAATATGTAGATACCAAGAGTCGCAAAACATCTCTGGAAATCGAGCAGGAAAGATTATGGGCACTCTTAGAAAAGACTGAGAAACTAGAGGATATAGTAACTTTGGAGAGTCGCTTAAGCTCTATACGTCATGAGCTTCAGATGTATGAGACAGAGCTTAGAACCATCGATAACAAAGTGGATTACTCTACAGTAACCATATCTGTTAATGAGGTTGAAAGAATGACTCCTACCGAGGAGAAGGAAACTGTTCTTACAAGAATCAAGAATGGATTTAGCGAATCCATATTTAATATAACAGAGGGACTAAAGAACTTCTTCGTGTGGCTAGTAGTAAACCTTCCATATCTGATTATATGGGCTGTAATAATTACAGCTGCAGTGATGATATCCAGAAGGCTTTTAAGAAAGCGCAAGGATAGAAGCGTTCAGGGAGTCGAAGATAGAATAAAGGAGACTGAGTCCGAGAAATAGCTATAATAGAAATTAAAAAATGAATAATATCGATTCTCCCCGTTCGAAACAACTGGAAATATATGGGTGCAAATGCTAGGATTATAAAGACACCATATACTTTACAGTGAATCGAAGGGGGAGTTTTATATTGAGACGAATAGCAATTATAATTTTACTGGTGATTATGGGTATCCCCGGGTTCACTAGATTAACAGCACTAAATAAAGCCCATGTAGAAAAGTATTTAACACCTATGGAGGCACTGGATTTAGTTAAGGAAGCTTATGCTGACAATTTCACAAAAATTAGCCAAGAAGAGAATTCCAAGGATTACTTTTATAAGCTGGATATTATAGACCTTTATTTAGTGTATGAAGATACCGATGAAGCTACCGGGCATTATCTTTTTCATCTTTATGAATTCGTTCTTGATGATATAGATAGTGAAATCGGTCATACGGTAACCTATGGTTGGTATTGGGTTGACCCTAACACTGGTGACATAAGGAAATACCCATAATGTAAATAGTATCATGTCCGGCTATAGGGATATCAAGGACCATTTGCCACTTGGGAATCGCCTGAAATTACCAATCAGCAAAGAGCTGATCGAGACCCAAGGCAAATCCAAGCACCATACAATCCCAGACCGACAGGGTAGCATAAGAGCTAGGTGAGAAAAGGTCTGATTAGGTTTTATCAATCCACTAACAGTGAAGAATTTCTTCAATTCATCTCCTATTGTAGTATTAACTATGTAAGTCGCAGATTTGTTGAAAGACATGTAATATTGTAGATTATATTATGTTAATTATAAAAATCAATCTGTAAGCTTCTATTGCCAAATAATTCAAGTTATTTGGTGAAATTATAGATGTCGTGTGTTTGCTATAGATTGCCTTTTTAATAAATAAATGCTAAAATTAATTATATCTATTGCTAGTTTTATTAATTGTTGTAGATACTAAGATTAATTATTATGAAGGAGGATATATATGCCTATGAATTTACCAACACCGCATATTGGAGCAAAAGTCGGTGATATAGCGAAAACAGTTTTAATGCCCGGAGATCCACTTAGGGCAAAATTTATTGCAGAGAATTATTTGGAGGATGTAGTATGCTTTAATACAGTTAGAAACATGCTTGGCTTTACTGGAACCTATAAAGGGAAAAGGGT
This sequence comes from uncultured Herbinix sp., assembly GCA_964508985.1. Lineage (GTDB taxonomy): Bacteria > Bacillota > Clostridia > Lachnospirales > Lachnospiraceae > Mobilitalea. The sequence continues at coordinate 22,676 of CAZDWP010000005.1, forward strand.
TTCGGTTATGGGAAGTGGCATGGGTATACCGTCTATTGGAATATACTCCTATGAGCTCTATAATTTTTATGATGTAGATAATATTATAAGGATTGGTTCGGCAGGTGGAATAGCAGAAGGCATTAAATTAAGAGACGTCGTTCTCGGGATGGGTGCATCCACTAACTCCAAATTCGCAGACCAGTATAAACTTCCTGGAACATTTGCACCAATTGCAGATTTTTCGCTACTTCGCAAAGCAGTGGAGACAGCCGAGAAGCTTAATATCAAAACAGTAGTTGGTAATATTCTATCTTCAGATACATTCTACGACGATAATTCTGAAGCTAACTCTTTATGGAGAAAAATGAATGTTCTATGTGTGGAGATGGAAGCAGCTGCTTTGTATATGAATGCAGCTAGAGCCGGAAAGAATGCTCTATGCATACTTACAATTTCTGATCATGTATTTACCGGAGAGGCATTATCGGCAGAGGATAGACAAAATACCTTCCGTGATATGATGGAGATTGCTTTAGAGATAGCATAAACAATAATACAGAAACAGAGAGGTGGATGAAGATTTGGATAAAAAAGATATATTTTCTAGGGTAGACCATACCTTGCTCAATCAGACTGCAACTTGGAGTGAAATAAAGCAGATATGTGATGATGCTATAACCTATGGGGTAGCATCTGTATGTATACCCCCATCGTATGTTAAAAGAGTTAAGGAATACGTAAAAGATAAAATGGCGGTCTGTACTGTTATCGGCTTTCCCAATGGCTATCAGACAACTGAGGTTAAGGTGTTTGAGACTAAGGATGCCATAGCAAACGGTGCAGATGAGATAGACATGGTAATTAATATTGGTTCGGTAAAGGACCGTGAATGTCATAAGATAATTGATGAAATCAAACAAATTAAAGCAGCATGTGGTGAGCGGATACTAAAGGTTATTATAGAGACATGCTTACTCGAAGATGATGAAAAAATTAGGATGTGTGAGGTCGTTACAGAGGCAGGAGCTAACTTTATTAAAACTTCTACAGGTTTTTCGAAAGCTGGAGCAACATTTGAGGATGTTGCCTTATTTGCAAAGCATGTGGGTGAGAATGTTAGGATAAAGGCAGCAGGGGGCATTGCCTCTTTTGATGATGCAGAAAAGTTTATAAAGCTTGGAGCCGAAAGGCTTGGAACCAGCAGGATTGTTAAGCTTGCGAAGAATCAGGAGACGGAGGGATATTAAGAATGGAGAAGGAACACATGCACAGCTTGATACGCCAGGAAAAAGGAGAGCTATTAGCAAAGAAAGAGCTAGTGAGTCGGTCTGTTATTAAGAATCTAATAAGGGAAGCTATATTAGCCATGGAGCATGCGTATACACCTTACTCTGAATTCAAGGTAGGTTCTGCCCTATTGACTTCTAAACAGAAGATATATACTGGATGCAATATTGAGAATGTAGCCTTTACATCTACTAATTGTGCCGAAAGAACAGCGTTTTTTAAAGCGATCAGTGAAGGAGAAAAGGATTTTGCTGCAATTGCCATTGTAGGAGGAAAAGATGGTGTTATAAGGGATTATTGTCCCCCCTGTGGGGTATGCCGTCAGGTGATAAGAGAGTTCGTAGACCCTCGAAAATTCCTAGTGATTATAGCAAAATCTGAGGAAGAATATCTTGTGTATTTTCTTGAAGAATTATTGCCTATGAGCTTTGGACCTGAGTACTTGTAATAAATATAAG
>CAZDWP010000006.1:0-1426 GCA_964508985.1 uncultured Herbinix sp.
GATCATGGCTTACAAATATAATCCAATTATAGGGCCTTTGCTGATATCCGCCTTAGTTACATTGTTTCTTGGGGTTTTTGCTAGAGTAAAGCATAGGAATGCAAGGGGAACTGATTATTTCTCCATAAGCATGTTTCTTGTAACATTTTGGTCCTTATCAAATGCGCTCGAAATGGCAGCTATAGAATTACCGGTAAAGTTGTTTTGGGCGAATGTGCAATATATTTCCTATTGCTTATCTCCAGTTACTCTTCTCATCATGTGCCTTGAAATTATTGAACACCACATGAGTACTAGAAAAAGTAGGCTAATTGTACTCCTTATTATACCGGCTATTACATTATTACTAGTATACACGAGTCGATGGCACGGATTGATTCGCTATGATGTTCATATAGATTATGCAGGTGAATATCCGGTCATAGCCAAGACATATGGTGCTTGGTTTTATATCCATGCTGCCTTTTCTTATTTTTTGAATTTTAGTGCCATGATTGCTTTAGTAAAAGCATTATTTACTAAAAAATCAGTTTATCGGAAGCAAACGGCATTGCTTCTGTTAGGTATATGCTTCATCGTAGTTCCAAATCTTATTTATATTTTTGGAATCAGTCCTTTAAAGAATGATATAACTCCTGTTTTTTTTGCCCCTGCAGGTATTTTAATGCTATTAGCTATTTTTAATAATGGGATGTTTGAATTGGTTCCTATGGCACGTACTACAGTAATCGAAGCGATGGAGGCAGGAGTAATAGTAATCGACAGGCAAAGCAGGGTGCTTGACATGAATCATGCATTTAGAAAAATAGCTAAAATTGATATTTCTGATTATTATCTAATGCCTATTGATGAGTTATGTAAAGAAACCCCTAAGATAGCCGATATCATGATTGACAGGACAATGTCTCATGTGGATTTTACGATTAAAGATAATAATCAGTCGAAAACATATGAAATGGTGCTTTCCCCACTAAAGGAAAAAAACGGCTACGATATAGGTCTTTTGGGGATGATTTATGATATAACGGATAAGAAGCTCGCACAGAAGGAATTCTTAGAGCTTCAATGGAAAATGGCTGTCACAGATGAGAGAGAGAGAATGTCTAGAGACTTACATGACAATCTGGGGCAGGTTCTGGGATTTATTAATTTTCAAACGCAGGCTATCAAGCTAGAATTATCCAATGAGGGTATCGAGCTAGTGTCAGACAAGCTAGAACAGCTGATTACTGCTGTGCAGAATGCCCATACAGATATGAGAGAATATATCTGCAGTAACAGGACATCGGTTAGTGTAGAAAGAGATTTTATTACTTCTCTGAAGAACGATATTGAAGGCTTTAAACAGCAAACTGGGTTACCTGTAAGGTTTGATATTCCCGAAGAACCTCTAGATAAGGAATTTAATTCTGCTGTAATGGCAAAT
>CAZDWP010000006.1:1526-3269 GCA_964508985.1 uncultured Herbinix sp.
AGTTACCTTTTGAAAACATATGGTATTGAAGTGGTAGGAAAAGCAAGAGATGGTGAGGAAGCTCTAGTTAAAGCACAGATTTTAAAGCCAGATGTTATATTAATGGATATCAGAATGCCCAAATGCAATGGAATAGAAGCGGTTAAGAGGATTAATTCAGAGCTTGGGGATATAAAAATAATAATTCTTACCGCATCCGAAGATGATGAGGACCTTTTTGATGCCATCAAATATGGAGCTTCCGGGTACCTACTTAAAAATACGGATGGTCATAAGCTTGTTGAATATCTAGAAGATTTAGAAAATGGTGAAATGCCCTTATCACCGGGACTTGCTGCTAGATTAATGACAGAATTAAGAGATAACAAAAATGAGGATAAGTCCTCATCAAAGAATAATGTTAATCCTAAAAAAGAAGAGATTACAGAGCATCAACTGAAGGTACTGACTCTGATTGCTAAGGGAGCAACTTATAAAGAGGCCGGTGAAAAATTAGGGATAAGTGAGAGAACTGTAAAATATCATATTAGTAATATTATTGATTTACTTCATCTGGAGAACAAATCCCAGGCGATATATTACGCCGCAGAAAGGGGCTTATTGAAATAAATAGTAATTAAATAATAGATACTGTCTAAAAGTACAGTCTTTTGTCAAAAGACTGTACTTTTATTATACTGTATTTGTATACATTACACCATCAAGACTATCATGATAGAATTATCTATAATAGTATAATTCGTCGGAGAAGACTCCCATTTACAAGTACGCTGGGGCATACATGAATGGAGGTAATGTATGGCAATGCAGGTATTGGTCAAAGAGCAGGCAAATATATATATGACAGATATTTTGGAAGGTGATTTTATTAATTTCTATAATGAATATTTCCCAAGGATATACCAATATGTCCATTATCGTATAGGCGATTATCATGATACCAGTGATATTACAAGTCAAATATTCTTAAAAATTTATGAAAGAAGAGGTGTTTATTGCTCCGAAAGAGCACCACTTTACGGGTGGGTTTTTTGTATTGCACGCAATACAGTGATAGATTACTGCAGAAGACATGCACATAATAAATTAATTAAATCTGGTCTTTCCTCTATATCAAAGAGCAAAACTGATTCTTGAAACACTTCCTGAGGATGATGATTCTAAAATAGATCCAGGGGTATTAAACGGTGAAATTGAAGTCAATCATATATCCTTTCGATATCAAGCGGATGCTCCTCTGGTACTAAAGGATGTGTCCTTTCACATAAATGAAGGGGATTATGTAGCATTAGTTGGGACATCCGGTTGCGGTAAATCAACTTTATTTAGAATCTTACTTGGCTTTGAGACTCCAGAGAAGGGCAATGTCTATTACAATGGACAGGATTTATCAAAAATTGATGTCAGAGCTATCAGAAGGCAGCTTGGTGTAGTACTTCAAAACGGACAGCTTATGACAGGGTCAATCCATGATAATATTGTTGGCTCCAGTCCTTACCTTACTATGGATGATGCCTAGGAAGCGGCAGCTAAGGCAGGAGTAGAAGAGGATATAAGGGAAATGCCCATGGGTATGCACACTGTCATTAGTGAGGGGGCCTCTACAATATCAGGTGGTCAGAAGCAGCGCATTATGATTGCTAGAGCTATAGTAAATCGACCACAAATTATATATTTTGACGAAGCAACCAGTGCGTTAGATAATATAACTCAAGCAATTGTCAGTCAAAGCCTGGATGAACT
>CAZDWP010000006.1:3369-24362 GCA_964508985.1 uncultured Herbinix sp.
CCAGTGCGTTAGATAATATAACTCAAGCAATTGTCAGTCAAAGCCTGGATGAACTAAAATCAACTCGTATCGTTATTGCACACAGACTCAGTACGATACTTAACTGTAATAAAATTTTAGTTATGGATAATGGAAGAATTGCAGAAATGGGGTTTATATTTCTTTATTCACCAGTTCATCACAATGGTGATGTACAAGCTTTATTAATACTTTTTTTTCGTTATCTGAAATCCATTCATGTAATCTTGCTGCGGCTACAGGTAATACCCATTTATTAATATCCTCAATGCTTTTCTTCGAAATCATAAGATATTCTTTTATATATATCTTGTAAATATGCTTTTGAAAAAGTGATAATATCTTTCTGACAATCCAAGGAGCATGTGTAACTTCTCCATACATTAACATAATACTTGTACGTGCAACATCAGCACATACATCCCCTTTACAAGCAGTCATCCAATCTAAAAAGACTGGTTTATTATCTGCTATCATTATATTTCCAGGATGAAAATCAAAATGGCATAAATCATTACCTTCGGGTAACTGCTCTAAGTATTTCAAAATTATTTTTTTCTTTTCATCAGAAAGTGTATCTACACAATCTAAATCTTCTTCTAATTTATTTTTTACTGTATATATATTGTCCTTAACCGGTTTCTGGATATGTAAATGATAATGCGCTAATTTTTTGGCATAATGGTTTGTTTTCCACAAAGACCTCAATATGATTTTCAACATATCTGTTCCTTGGATTTCCTGATATATGATTCCTTGTCTGCCGTCCACATCAACCATTTCATACGCTTTTGGCACACAATCTAATATTTTTTGTACAGAAATACTATTTTGATATTCTCTTTCGATAATCCCTTTATAGAGCCCGGTTCGAAATAATTTTAGTATTTTATTATCATCAAGCTTATATATTTCGGCTGTATTACCTTGTCCTATCATTTTTCCTTTTCTTATTTCCATATGTATTTCCTCTCTTGTGTTGATCTTGGGATTTATTTCTTTTTCATTAGATCCCAAGATATTCCCTCTGGATAATTATAACATATCCAAGCTGATGTTGTCGGAAAAAATAATATTGCTAATCATTTGCTAATCCTTGCGAAAAGTATTTTTAATGCTATGATATAAAGGCAGGAATTTTACGAATGCATTTATTAAAATGAAAAATACAGATACATTACCAGTGGAAAACGCATGAGGAAGATTATGGATGGAAGAACATTTAAGGACTATGAATTAAATAATCAAATATTAAAAGCATTAAAAGGTCTAGGATATGAGAAACCCACGGAGGTTCAGCGGCGAGTTATTCCTTTGGCTTTAGATAAACACGACTTAATAGTGAGGTCTCAAACAGGAAGTGGTAAGACGGCAGCTTATGGGATTCCCGTATGTGAAATGATTGATTGGCTGGAAAATAAACCACAGGTATTAATTTTGACTCCAACAAGAGAGCTTGCAGTTCAAGTTAAAGAAGATATCACCAACATAGGTAGATTGAAGCGTATTAAAGCAATCGCTCTATTTGGGAAGCAACCTTTCTCTATACAGAAAAATGAGTTAAAGCAAAAAAACCATGTTGTTGTGGGTACTCCAGGACGCATCTTTGATCATATAGAAAGAGGCACACTTTCATTAACACAGATAAAATGCCTTGTTATTGATGAAGCAGATGAAATGCTGAATATGGGATTTATTGATCAAGTAACATCTATCATCAGACAATTGCGAGAGGATCGAATGACTATACTATGCTCGGCTACTTTTCCCGAAGCTATTAAGGATTTATCGGCGAAATTCATGAAGAATGCTATTGATATAGAAATGAAAGCCTCAGGTATTATGGCAGATAGGATAGAACATTTTCAATATAGGGTTGAAGAGGAAGAGAAGCTATCTTTGTTAGTTAAGGTAACGATTACTTATAATCCGGATAGCTGCATTGTATTCTGTCAGACAAAAGATCGTGTCGATGAGGTATTCCATAAGCTGAGGAAATTAAATTATCCCTGTAATAAAATACATGGTGGGATGGAGCAGGAAGATCGGCTGGGTGTTATGAAGGACTTTAAAAGAGGCAAATTTCGGTATTTAGTGGCAACAGATGTTGCAGCTAGAGGAATTGATATTGATAATATATCCCTGATTATCAATTATGATATTCCAATAAGAAAAGAAAATTATATCCATCGTACGGGTAGGACAGGACGAGCTGGCCTAGAGGGGAAAGCAATTACTTTCGTTACGTCGAAACAAGAATATTATATGAAGAACATTATGGAATACATTAGCTATGACATTCCATTACAGAAAGCTCCAACAGATGAAGAAATAGTAAACTGTAGATCTGCCTTTGAAGCCAAACGATTGGATGAACCGATTTTAAATAAGCCTAAAAACGAACAATTAAACAAGACAATTATGACTCTGTATATCAATGGTGGAAAGAAAAAGAAGCTTAGAGCCACCAATTTTGTCGGTGTTATTTCTAACCTTGAGGGTGTAACAGCAGAAGACATTGGTATCATAAGGATCTATGATACGCATACCTATATAGATATCTTAAATAATAAAGGACCACGGGTGCTGAAGGCTTTGAAGAATATAACAATTTGTGGTAGAAAATTAAAGGTATCGGAGGATAAAAAAGGACAATTGTAATTGTGTAAGGACTCAAGGATGAACTCAAAAAACATTATATCCTGTTGGTCCGTCCTCTTTCAACTCTGTATGTATTGAGGTGTCCTCATCAAAAGCTAATGTCATAATTCTGGTTAGGACCTCAGACCTGCACGAAACGGAGCGGATTTATGAACTATAGAATTCTACGCTAACTTTAATATAGAGTAATATAAGTGTTTCTGCGCCATTTTTAAATGCCTCCCCTATTGCAAAAGAAAGTGCTTTAGTTGCTATCCCTTTACCCCATGCAAACTTAAACAACTTTATATCCAACGCAGCACTATTATGTTCAGTATTAATCTCATAAAAAGTTTCTCCGCAATACACAGCATCTTCGAAAATGGAATAATGGTTTACCATTGGCCTGGAAGATAAAATCCAATTATACCAGTCGTTCATATTTTCTTCTGTTTCGTGTAATCCATCTGGAAATCCTACAAATTTCATAACATCTCCATCTGCCCATAATTTTATTACATTGGATATCTCTTTTCTAGTTGTTTCTTTAATAGTAATCATAAAATATAATTATCCTCTCTATTATTTTAGAGGTTGATTATTGTGGAACCTCCCGCCACATATAATATCCTTTCTCATGTTATCATGCTCCTTTCTGTTTATATTGCATAAATAATCTTTACTTCGCTTTAGTAAAAACATGTAAAACTGTCCTTAATTATTCGGTTAGTATGATTTTATAATAAACTTTCTGAAAATTCAAATAAACTAATCATATTATTAAGGTCATTTGTGTTAAAAGTATGCATTTGGCACAATAGGAGCTCCTAATATTTCAGTATGCTCATATATCAAGAGTAAGGTATCTGCTATAAAATCATACATTTGCTGTTGAGAATCGTAGCAGACACCATTATCAACAGGCCCCCTTTTATACAAAACAATATTGACATTTACAATCTATTATTTTTAATAAAAAATAAGTAGCCGATTGTCAAATAAATCAACAAACTAATCGGCTACTTACCATACCCTATTCAATTTAACATTGCACATAATTTAACTTTCGCTACCTTTCAGGTGTAAATATAACGCTTTCATATTAGATGACAATAATAAACGAAATTTACATACATTTAATTTTAAAAATATTTCATAATTCATTAAAGATTTAATACTAGTTAAAACGAAGATAGAAGATCCAATCGAAAAAGGCAACGAATTAATCTAATACATAAATCTGTAGCATAATAATTGAAACAAACATTATAAATAATACAAACTAAAATCTTAAAACAAAGATAATTACTTAAAATATAAAAATATAAATCGTATAACAATAAATTTCTTAAAACCTTTAATCAAATGAAACTGTTTACTTAACAACCAAAAACCTTAGTAAAACACCTTTCTTTTAATTAATTTCAGGTAATAAAAATACCCAAGTTCGTAACTAACTACTGAATACCAAATACTTGATAAAACTGTAATAAGTGAATAGGGTATGTGGGAAGGGATTGCTGTAGCTTTCTTCCTTAAATGTATTATAGCATAGTTGATTTAAAATGTAAAAGGCAATTTATACCAATTATAATTATATTTAATAGTTACTTATAAGCTAAGAGATATTTGCTGGATGTCAAAACACCATAGCATTAATATTTTATAATTTCATCATAGGAATAGCTATATTTATACATGTATTCAGGAGCAATATCAATTTCACCTTATTCCAGACAACAACTCCATGTTCAACAGCAGCGCTTTTGAATATAGAATCGTTTTCTAATGCTTTAAAAGCAGGAATAGACAAAAGATTTGTAGCATCAAATAGTCGCTTTTCACCATCTATTCCTATTGATGCTTCATATTATCCGCAATATACATGAACTTGAGGCTTGTTATGTTGTACAGTGTCATTAAATAGTAGCTTTATGACCATTCCCTCAAATCTACTTAATTCGGGCATGCAATCAATCCGTTCACTATTATCGTAATATAAGTAAATATAATATGGAAAGATGATGTTATCAAGCACGAGACGTCGCACGAGGTCCGGGGGACCTCGGTTATGCGCGGACCGGAGCGGAGACATTCGAACTCGCGCCTCCTCGCAGTGGCATTTTTGCCTCGCTATGCTCAGCAAAGAAAGCCACGGGAAGAATAAGAAGGGCCACTAACGGAAGTTGCTGTCATGGGTTTTTAGACAAAGCACGGGAGTTAAATCCGGATATGGACTTTTAAAGGAAGTTAGTCGCCTGTACAGGCGAATGGCTGAGATGTGAGGCGGCGATAACAACCGAAATGACCCGGACAGCCTCGAAGTCCTTGGCAGCGGATTTAATGTCACCTTGGACGTGTTGCAGGATAAGGAAAAACACGAAAAAATCGTAGCAAAAATCCGTGAGTTTGCCAAAGTTACTGATGAAATTGTGCGGATCCTGACAGAAGGTATAGCATAAGAAAAACTGGTATGTAATTGTTGTGCGAAGAAATATTATGTCCAATTTGGCCTATTATCCGGCCTCTCATCCGAAAGAGTGAGAGGCTTTTTTCTGTAAAATCATCCTTTCGAACGATGCTTTTTGATGAAAACTTCACTAAAATATATACTGGAGTAGGTAAGATGCAAATGATATTAATCCGCAAACACACTCATTAGAGATAATCGCATCATTGTAATGCCATCTGATCTCATCTCTATACCAAGCCGTCTAAGATAAAAAAGATATCGAGGAAACCGTTGTATCTACGATGGTAGGTACATAGAAGGAGGAAACATATGGGAAAACATTGCACAAATTGCAGCTCTATATTACCTAAAGGAGTCGATGAGCTTGCCTACTGCGTATACTGTGGTAAAAAGCAACCCCATTATATATGCTGCAGTCGCTGTGGTATAAATAATCCCACTGATATGCTTTTCTGCCTCAACTGTGGGCAGCGTTTAGATATACAAGCTGCACAGAGAGTACAGCCTGCACAGAGTATACAGCCTACGCAGAGTATACAAGTTCTACAGTCGACGCAGGCAGCTTCAAAGCCAAGCAGGAAACGAGTAAAAAAGAAACCAATTTTCTATATATTTGTTGCAGTTCTCACAGCTCTTGCGATAATCATAACCACAGTTGTTAAGCCATGGAATTACATAGGCGGAGATGGTAAGGACGAATTTAAGATGATTGAGGTGTCGGGCACAAAGGAAGTAAATCAAAGCTTTGATTTTGGACTGAAAGTTCATGCGGATAAAAATGCCCTTGATATAGACCGCACCTTTACAGCCGAAAGGATTGAGGATGATAGCAGGCTGATGGAGCTTACCGAGCAGCTTGAGGATCAGACGGGTATGGTGCTGGAGGCATTTGAGATAGATGCCGGATTGGCACCGGACGAGTCCTTTCCCGGTACATTTACCATGACCTATGACTTGAAAAAGCTTGACATACCCGAGTCACTCTACGACCATATAAGAGTTGTAAGGATTGGCGATGACGGTACACAGTATCCGCTGGTGACCAAGAACAAAGGGGCAACCCTCATATGCAGCAGTGACCAAAATTCCTTATTCCTGCTGGTGGTGACGGGACTTCTGACCTTTGGTCCGCTAGCGATATATACCTCACAGGAAATGATGAAATACGGTCTCAAGAGCCCATCTCAATACACCTCAATTACCTTATGCGATGGGCGTTACAGGCTGATGTGGTCCGAAACCATGCCCATTCCGAACATAAATGCTGTTGAAAAGCTGATTGACGAGATGCAGGTGGAATATCAGTTACATTTTAATACCAAAGGCTTTAAAAGCCGTAAGGAGCTGATTCAAAAAATCTCTACGCTAGATCCAAATAAGAAATGGAGGGATAATGCAAAAAAGACATTCGGTGACCTATATTCCGATAAGGAATTCAAGGCACTGCTTGATAAATATATGGATTCTGCATGGCAGGAGGAAAATTTACTGCCTTATACCGTGGTTGTCTATAAGCGGGCAATTATAGCGGCAGACGAATATCTTCACAAGGAGCGTTCTTTTTATATGAAGGAAAGAACTCTGGATATGGTCATTGATCCGGATCTTTCCGATCTGGCGCAGATGAGAGCATTTAATATGCGTCAACCCTTCATCCTTCTTTCGGGTCGTGACAGTGCTTTCCCCACGCATGACAATATTTATAAAATAGCAAAGGAGAGGGATTTGCCTCAGGCACAAAAGGTGGCAGAGGTATATCTTACCCTCATTCACGAGATATTTCATGTTGTTCAGGCTGATAAGGTAAGGTTTAGATTAGAAGTATATACGTCCTATTTTGAGGCAACGGCGGTGACTTTTGAAAAAGAGGCATTTGATTACTATAAAAATCGTAAAACTGATGTCTTTTATGATAAGCTTAAATATGAGGAGTCATTTATTAAGCATTATGAAACACTTAGATTACCGCTCGGAAGTGGTGCAAGCTACTATGGTACAGATTCGTACATACAGCAAGGATATTTGCTTTCGGAATTTGTGGTATTTCTGCGGGATAAATATTTTGAGAGTAAACCCAATAAGCTTTTAGAAAATGTGATTGGGAATTTAAGAGCATGCTCGGGGTACTTCGATGCTTTTCGGAATGATGAACTGCTTTTTATCAGCTCACTATGTAAGGCAATAGGAAAAAGCAAGGATGTATTAGCAAAGGATTATGAGGAATGGTTGCTGATAAATGATACAAACATTCTTCTTCGTACATATGCAATCGAGGGAAAAAAGCCCTCTGATTCCTTACCTGATCTAGTAAAGGGAAGTATGTATACGTTTTCGAATAAAGCCAGGAGCCTCGCAGTGCAAATTGATTCGACATATAAGCCATTGTCAGCATCGGCGAGAATTCTTAACATAAGTAAAGTTGATAAAGTTGATGAAGCATATCTTGTAATCGTACAAAACAATGCGGATATTTTGAAAAATAAAAAAATAAAGCTATATTATTATCCAGATATAAACAATAGAAAAAAATTGGAGCTTAAAAATAAATACACGGTTATCGAAGAACTTAAAGCGCAAGCAGGAGGCATCCTGGAGGTTTGCAGCTATCACGAAGACAAAGAATACTCCAGCGAAAATCATGCGTTTCTTCTTACTAAGCCCGAGGCTCCTAAGCTTACCCTAAGCAATGGTAAGCTTCAAATAACCTGTGAAGACAATAGTGGTCTGTTAAAAGATGGACTGATCGACGGCTATGCCCTCACCGTTATTGACAGCAAGGGTAACTCAGTTATATTAAAGACTAATAAAAGAACTGTTGATATACCACTGACCGATGCAGGTGCTATTGATGTAAAGAACGATACTTTATCAGGAAGTGTGTTGACGTCTGAAGGAAAGGAAACAGGTAAATATTCAGAAATATATGACGTTGAAGCATATAACCGTGCCTTGGACACCTTAACTGGCAATACCATGTCATATACTGCATATTACAACGAATATATCAAGGATGATGATAAAATAATTAATGGACCCATCGGTAAGGAAGAAAAGCTTGAGGGTGCAGCTCAAACCGACAAAAAAGCTGACCTTGTCGGAACCTGGAAAGGGTTAATATTGAATTCTCAGCCTATAACAATGACTGTTAAGGACGGCGGCTCAAGCGGATATCAGTATAGGTTTGAGTTCTCACTCTACGGTGATGAAATGCTATTTGCAGGTGATGACAACGGTGATGGTACAGTAACGCTATATATGGCGATGCCCGAGGCACCGGACATATGGATGGATTATTCAACGCTTATTATCAATTCCGAGAATGAAATACTGATTACATTCTGCAGCGGAGTTGTCAAGAGACAAAAATAAGAAAGGAGTACCATTATGAAGATATCTTTTTGCGGAAAATGTGGCACAGAACTTTTACCGGACACCAGCTTTTGCGCATATTGTGGTTGGAAGCTACCGGATGAGGCAGAAAGGAAAATAATCGAATCCCTGAACGATTCAAAGCAGAGTAATACAGACTCATCTGTCGTTATGCCCATTGAATCGTTAGCGACAGACAATATAACGGAACCTTCTGATGTGAAAAAATGCATCAGTTGCGTTGCTTCTCTGCCACAAAGTGCAGAGTTTTGCTCACAATGTGGCGCGAAACAGGTGGAAGTTACATTACCTTCCGGAAAATACTGCAGTAATTGTGGTAACCTCATGAGTTTAAATGATATGTTCTGCTCCAATTGCGGAGCAAATCAGAATGCGGAGGCTAAACGTCAATATGACCAGGCTGATCAGAACGTGAATATTCAGCAGCAGTATTATGCCCAAGCAAATCAGAATGCGGAGGTTAAACGTCAATATGACCAGGTAGCTCCTGCTGTAAATACTCCAAAGAAAAAAGCCAATGGTGGAATTATCTTAATATCGGTAATGCTTTTATTCATTGCTTCAATCGTAGGTGCAGTGCTGTTTTTTGGCATCGGTGGTGTAAAGGCAGATGAAGTAAGTGGCAAATGGGTTGTCGAATTTATCATTGAAGATATGAGCGATGACATGGACTATTATGATTTTAGCGACTACATAGGAGAAACAACCGAGGGAACACTGATAGTCGATCTTGACGAGGATGGCAATGGTACAGCTAAGCTTGTGACAACAGTAGATGGTACCGATTATGACTATGAAGTAATGGAGGCGCAGTACGACAAGGGAAAGCTTGTCTGTATAGCTGATACGAAATCGGAAAGCATTGAGTTCACAGGCAATGTTAGAAGAAAAGGCGACATATATAAGTTAAGTGGCAAATTTAAGATGAGCTTTATTGAAGACGTAAAGACTCTCTCATCAGGAAAATGGACAGCGACAAAGGATGTTAATCAGACTGCCAACTCTAAACAAGCAAATAGCAGTAGTAAAAAGGAAAAGGCTGTTAATGAACAATCCCAAAAAGAGGAAATCCCAAATCTTGCTATCAATGCAACCATGCTGGATATTCTGGGAGAATGGGAAGGAACAGCTATTCTCAGTTCTTTCACTGGTTATGAAGAAAATCGTGCTTGGTTACTGGAAAATAATGCACCCGAGGATGTTATTGAACAGTTTGACAACATGAAGGGTAAGGAATCTCCTATATATCTGGAGATTGATGATGATTACGCATGGGAAGTAGCTGTTGATGTCGAGCCTATGGGCGAATTGTCTATTTCAGATTCGGATTTCGGCTACGATGAAGCCGGCAATGAAATAGATGGAACAATGAAACTTGAAAAAGGCAGCTTCCAACTGGCTCATTCTGAAAGAGAGGAAGGCGGTTCGGTTGCTTTTAGCTTTAGCGGTTCCGTATTGACAAATGATGATGGCAGCTACGCGATCAAGGGTTCTCTTACCGTATCGATGACATTTGACGAAGGTCTAGTTCCTTTTGAAATGATGTTTGATTATGATATGCTTCGGAGTGTGAATACGGAAGAATAGAAAAAATACTATTATTGGAAGGATAATAAGGGTGATAATCAATGGGAAAATTCTGTGCAAACTGTGGAACAGGACTAGATACTGAAGCCAAGTTCTGCGTAAAGTGTGGTAAGGCTTTGGCAAATCAAAGCCATAACCATAACATCGGTGCTTTATCAAATTATAATAAGCTGGGGTTAGTCGGTTTTTCCGAGCGTATCAACGACCCGGAGATCATTAAAGAAATAGAGGAAAGAGATAAAAAAGGACGCGGCTGCATTTTCATCGGTATACCGCTACCACTTATAATTTTTCTGATTGTCAGCCTTGCTACCGAGGAAGTAAGCACTGCGGATGCACTTGTTTTCGGCGGCGGAATATCAGCTGTGTTTTTGGTGTTTTATGTATTTAGCAATTTTCTTTCTAACGCAAAGCGCAGCTGGGATGGCGTTGTTATTGATAAAAAGACTAAAAACAAAAGCAGACGATATCGTGACGGTGATATACAGAATTATGTCGAATATACGATATATTTTCGTACCGACAGCGGCAAAAAGGAGGTCAGTGTAAGCACCTCCAACGGGTCTCCTGAATACAGAGACTATTATGATTATCTGAATGTCGGTGACCGTGTCCGCTATTATCCTCAGCTGGCCTTTAAATATGAAAAGTATGATAAATCACATGACAATGTAATTCCCTGTATGTTCTGTAAAACTATGAATGATATACAGAGCGACCGTTGCGAAGCTTGCAGTAGTTTACTGTTCAAATGATGTTTTCTATTGGGACAGCATATGAATAGTAGTGGGCCAAAAACACACAGCGGAGGTGGATTTATGGCTAAAAAGAATAAAACAAGCAAAAGCTTCCCCCTGCCCATCCTCATCATTGTCTGCGCCGTGCTACTGTATGCTATATATACCAGCATCAGTACCCTTGTGCTGGCAATATGGGGCAATTCCGTTATGGGTACAGTGGACAGCTATTCATCACGGTTGAACGATAGAAACACGGAGCAAAACCGATATCGCACTGTTTCTAAGGGCTATTGGTTTATGGCAAATGGCAAGGAGTACCGAGGCTATGTGATATATAGTAGTGACGAGGCGTTACCGAGCTTAGTTGATGGCAAAACGCGCTCCGAGCGCATCCACTACCTTGACATTTTTCCCTACATCAACAAACCTGCTATGCTGTGTGAATTTGGCGAAATGGGTGAGGGGGCGATTATCTACCATATTCTATCCCCCATCGGTTGTCTGCTATTGTTGCTACTTGTTATACGTACAGCCAGAGGTGAGAAAAGGAAGAAAACAGGAGCAAAGAAATTCGCCGTGCCTCAAATAATCGAAACAAGGAGTGATATAGATATGTTTTGTCATAACTGCGGAAATGAGCTACAGGATGGTGCGGTTTTCTGTTCGAGCTGTGGTACAAAAATACAAATAAACGCGCCTGAGTTCTGTAAGGCCTGTGGTGGAAAGCTGCCGAATGGCGCTGAATTTTGCGTTAGCTGTGGTATAGCACTGAATCTGACAGCTTCAGAACAGATGGATCCGAGTCAAGCTGCACCTTCAGCACCACAACATTACGGAGCACAGCTGGTCGGCTTCTCCGACAGGTGTAACTCGCCAGAGATACTGGCTACGGCACAGAAAATGAAAAAATCCTCCATCGGATTTCTATGGATATTGGTTTTCCTACCGCTCATTGGGTTTCCCATTGCCGGTCTGCTGATAGACAGCCTTCCGTTTGAAGAATCCCTAGTCATAGGCGTTGGCATTGCTCTTATCATGCTTGTCGCTAATCTGTTAGCTTTGCGAAAAGCCAAGCAACCCATGTGGGAGGGCGTAGTCGTCAACAAGTACAGCAAGGAGAGAAGTGAGAATAGGGGCGGTGAGGACGACAACTGGGTAACCTATACGGAATATACCACAGTCATCAACACCGACATGGGCAAGAAAAAAACCATCGTGGAAAGGGACAGCAGGAGAAAGATGTACGATTATCTCTCTGTTGGTGATAGGGTGCGCTTTCACCCAAGATTTGGTACATATGAGAAATATGATAAGTCCAAAGACAGTATAATCTACTGCAACGTCTGCACCGTGATGAACCCCATACAAAATGACCGTTGTGAGCGGTGTAAAAATTTATTGTTTAAATAAAGGAAGTAACATGAGGAATTCACGGAACTAATCGTATAGATGTAAAATGATATAGAAAATTAAGGGGCTGTTGCAAAATATTAGCAAACGTGATGATTATACTTTTTATACTAATGCTTACGGGATGCAAAGCCAAGCCTGAGGCAGAAGCTAGTGATCAATACTATTATAGTTTTACAGACTATTTAGATAATGAAATAAATTTAGTAAGCTCACCTCAAAGAGTAGTTTCCTGTGTTGCTTCTTACGCTGAAACATGGATGTTAGCTGGTGGAACTCTTAAGCAATCGAACATACCATATGCATTTTTAAAGTAGAACATTTTGAAGATTATCTTGACATGCTAAATATATGTACTGATATAACAGGTAATAAAGTCTTATATGAGAAAAATGGTTTAGAGGTTAAGAAGCAAAGTGCTCGACATAGCTTTGCAACCAATTTAATTATTAATAGTAATGCGAGTATAAGCACTGTATCCTCAGTTATGGTTAATTCACCGAGGGTTCTCAATAGCAGATATGTACATCCTACTGATAGGGCTCAAGAAATTCTTGTGGGTGACTACCAAAATACAATATTTAATACTAATAAATCCACTTAAGTATAAAAAGGTATAATAGAAAAATATATTATATGAGAAATTACGTTATGCATTCAATTAATGTTTCAACCTGGTGTTCGTATAGGAGAGGGGATAGTGCTTAAATTCTCTGATATCGAATATGGAAAGATAACAATTCAGAGAATGGAAGAAAAGATACTTACCTTTTAATGGAGAGCACTTTAAAAGTGCCGGAGTTCGGATAGTGGAGCATCTGAAGAAGGAGAACAATTCGGAGTACCGCTTTATTCCGCTTACCGATAGAGCAAACCAGATAATTGAGAAAGCAAGAGAGTTAAATCCAAATGGTGAATTTATCTTTGAACGAGATGGAGAACGACTAACTGCAAGAGCAGTAACTTATTGGCTTAGCAAATATTGCAGAGATGCAGGAATTACATACAAGAGTCCTCATTGCACAAGAAGGACTACTGCAAGTCGCTTGAGTACGAAAGGAATGCCTCTTGATAAGATTCGGGATATGCTTGGACAAGTTGATGAGAAGACAACCCTTAGCTACATTTACAATCCCAATACAGAACAAGAGAACCTTAATATCATGAATGAAGCTCTGAAAAAGAGTGATAAAAGGTACATTAAAAACTAGTGCACATACAGTGCACATATCGTTGCAACAAAAAATCCCTTGAGAATCAAGGGATTTGGTAAGCGCGAGACGGCGCACTATAAAAGAATACTCTTATGTTTATCAATAAATTCATAGGACATATTCAAAAAACTCTCTATGGAAGTTCTATTTGTAAACATATTTATTATATGATTTTCAGCAGATATACCTTCAATCATGCGTTCATAGAATTGTTCATATGCTTTCTGAGGATATGGTGCCACTTTCTGTATGCTCAGCAAAAGGCCTAGTCTTATTATTTTTATTAAATTCCGGATTTACATATTTACAGAGTAATCTGATGTTCAATTCAAGATCACAACAATTTTCGGAATCATATTCTCCCCCCGAATAGCTTTATAGCTTTTGTAGCAATGGATGTGTATATGAAGTTATCTAATACAGTTCCCCCAGTATCTTCATAAAAACCAATAATAGCAAATCCTGCGTCTATTTGTCCTTGAATTTGATCGGTTAGAGTATGTCCAAAAATAAAGCCCTCTTTCTCACATATTGAAGCCACGACCTCATCATCTAGATGCTCTAAATCTGAATAAGGTATCTTATGCTTGACGACTAGATTACCCTTTTCCAGCTCACCTAAATCAAAGATATGTTCAACTGGATTTGCGAAGCCTGATATTAGCACTCCATTTTTCTTCAGGACTCTTGCACATTCTTTCCAGACTGGAAGAATATTATCAACATAGCAATTAGACCAAGGGTGAATGATAAAATCAAAGGATTCATTATCGAACACTGATAGGTCCTTCATGTCACCTTGAATAGTATTAATATGAAGCCCATCTCTATTTACCACAAATTCATCCTTTTCTAACTGTTTAAGACTATTATCAAATACTGTTACTTGAGCACCTAATGCTGCCATAACAGGTCCTTGCTGTCCACCACCACTTGCTAAGCATAATATTTTTTTAGATTTTATATCATTAGGAAACCAATCTGGCGGAACGGTTTTATTAGGAGTTAATACTATACTCCAAATTCCGTTTTTAGCATTTGCTATAATTTCACTTGAAACTGGTATAGACCAGGTATCATTATTCTCCACCCTACTGTCCCATATTCTGCTATTTTCTTTAACGTAATCCATAATAATTCTCCTTAATACTTCGTATTCATAGTTATAAAATGATTTTTATTAAATCCAATAATTAAATGATATTAACCATATTAGAAAAACATATATGGCATTATAACTTAGTTTGAATCTAAGTTCAGTATAAATGCCCTTTCAGAGAGGAAAAATACGAATTTGCTTTTGATTGATTTAGAAGAAATTCTAAGCTATCTCCTGTGTGCTTAATAATGTATCTATAATCTTTGCTGCGCAAAAGCCATTCTGCATAAGGACCAATTCAAGGTAGAGGCTTTAACTTCATCAGCTATGCTCCACAGATTATCTACAATTCTGATTTCCACGTTTCGTTTACACAGCTCCATTAATAAATCATTCAATATATACTTTTCCTTTGGTACCTGTGTTGATTTTGCAACATAATATCCAGCAATGCCATCTTGAAGAATAAAATCATCTGTATTGAACTCATATAGATACAAGGTAGTAGTTCTCATAAACTCTAACCACTTACTTTCTATAACAAGGACATGAGAGATTGTTGGAGAGGAGAAAAATCTCTTGATATCAGATTCAGTTGTAGCTTCTCCAATATGGTATGCAACACGAGGGCAGTTTCTTGGCGTTAAAAAATTCGGCAGGTGAGCCTCATCTATTGCCCAAACTAAGCCGGTACTTTTGTCCAAGTCATTCCTATCTGGTATTCTAGGCTCGAATTTAACAATATCTTTTTCTTCACTGACATGAAATAATCTCATATATTGCTCTCCTCAAATCTTCAAACAATTTCCCGATTACTAGTGTTTTAGTATCTATTTACAGATTAAAACTTATCGCTCAATTACATAATACTTAAACATATCATCTTCGTTTACGAATTGAAATCCTACTTTTTCTAAGACATGCTGACTACGTTTGTTTTTTTGGACTGCATCAGCATAGACCTTTTTCATTCCTAACTCCTTGAATGCATAATCCAGTACCATTCTTTCTGCTATTGTCCCAATCCCTAGACCTTTAACTACGTCATTTTGTAAGTGAATACCTAAGCTACACTCTTTCTTTATATTATCTATATACTTTAGCTTGACTTCTCCTATCGGTTCTTCAATCCGCATAATCATGAATACAACACGGTCCTTCGATATTTGACTCTCGAAATACTTATCAACTTTTTCCACATCATATATATATGTTTTAAATGTCCCCATATCCATATATATGGCAGGGTCATTTTCAAAACCTTTATAAAACCTATGACATAATTCACGTGTGATAGGTTCCAGTGATATTCTATCCATAATTAGCTCCTCAACATTAAATCCAAATATAAATTATTATATCATTATAGCAGATTGGATAGTAAATAAATAGAGTTTCAACAATTATGTGTCCCTCTATTAATGTGTAGCCTAGTGATTATAAATTAGTGATTCTAAATAAAACAGGATTTGTTATATATAATCTAATGGTGTATAATTATGGAAGAAAAAAATATTCTTATTATAAGTAGCTTTATAATGAGCAGTTGATATAAAGATCAATGCAACTATACGCAAGTCGGTAAGACACTTGTTTTTAATGAAGTTGCATAAGGAGAGAAAATTCGGATGTCAAAGATAAATTCTAATGAGAATAGCGGTATGATAGCCATGTTGGAAAGCATGAGAGTAGTACTTAACACCTTTGCTTCTAACCCTAAGTTAGAAAGTGCAGTAAGACATACAAATATGCTTACAACAAGTCCTACCATTCAAGCAATAAAGGGTATTACAAGCCAATTTAATGAGGTTTTTTCAGGCAACGAAAAGGTGATGGAGTCGTTCCTACGTACATTCAGTTTTCAGACTGAGCTTCTACGCAGTACACAGCAGTTTTATCTGACTGAGATGATAAACACATTCCGAAACAGTCTTATACATAATGATTATTTTTCTGCTATCGAAGCAATAAAAAAATCTTTGAAAAGTTCAATTATTGAAGTCCCTGACATTGCACTACTAAGATTGAACAAACCATTGCTTGACTTAATTGATGTAGATTTGCCAAGAGGATTACGTACTTCAATAGATAGCCTTCATATAAAAACCGCGATAGACTTATCAACCTCTGAAAATATAAGCTACAATAGCAAAGATTCAACATTTTTTGTTGAAGCTAGTCCGGACGATAGCTGTAAAGCAGGAGTTGTTAATGTCATATTCTCTGCTACGAGATTATTTGATGATTTAACTGAGGAAGAATTGTTCTCATTACATCGTCATTTGTCGACATATCAGTCATTAGGGTCAGAACATTATGTAGGTGAGAAAATAATGAAACTCGTGAAGAGTATCGAAAGCACAATATCATTTGATTCAGAGTATTTTTATCATGCCCGAACAATAGATGATGATGCATCTCCTTATACCGATGAGGATATGACCTGCGCGCCGCATGGAATCACTTCATATGGAAGGTTTAATCATATTGGCGACAACTATTTCTATTTTTCAGACCAAAAAACTGGAGCTATCGAGGAAGTCAGAAAGCATAGCCCCAAAAACAAAGTGCAAGTGGCAAAGCTAAAACCAAAAGGAAAGTTACGATTGGTTGATATTTCACAAAATGAGGAAAATGTATTTTTGAAGTATTGTCGCTTTAAGTTTGACCCTACATCAAGCAAAAAAGTTCCGCGAGAATATCTTATACCATCATTCTTTTCTGATTGTTGTAAACTACAGGGATTTGATGGAATTAAGTATTACGGAACTCAGAGTTACATGAATTATGTTACTTGGAAGGACGGGCACTTTGTGTTCGTTGGGCAAAAAATATTAGATATGGCAAAGACGAGGAATGTATAGGCATGATGTAGGATAAATTAGAATTATTCACTTCAAACTTATCGGAATAAATTAGAGCACCAATTAAGAAGCCCATGGAACACAATTGCACCTGTAAGGTTATTATATTTCCGATATAATGAGTTCATCACAAAATGCAAGAAAACCATAAAAGCCATGTTGAATAGATTAATTTGCATACCATTTACAGGCATCTGAAAGGGTAGATGCATTGCATAAAACATTATGCCTGCCACGAGAACTGCTAGATTATCATTCTTGATAAAACCATACAACCTCGTCTGAATATAGCCTCTGAAAATGACTTCTTCTGATAAAGAAATAATAATAAAGTAGTAAAATATGTTATAGATTGCTTTATTGAGTGGAATGATCTTGCTACCTTCTAGGATATTAGGTAGAATATGCATAAAAAATGAGAAGAGAATTCCGAGAACCGTGCCAGTTACCAATGCCTTACCTATATATTTCAGGGTAAAGCCTATTGAGGCCAGCTTCTGCTTGCGAACTAATACCAATATCATACAAACAACAATAAGTAATAAGCTTATGGGAGTACCTAAATAAATCTTATTCCTGATAAAAAGTACCCCCGTAAAACAAAAAATTATCATTGAGAATACATATATTGTGATTGCCAATATCCCATCTACTTTAGTATAATGTGAAATCATTTCTTTATAGGTGTCATTTGTTGAAAAGAAATTTTTTATCACAGTAACATTCTCCCTAAAAATAGTTTATATCTGAACTTATCTCAGTTACAAAGCCTTTTCTAATAACCAAAAACGCGAACACTTTTTTGGAGTCATTCTTTCATCTAATGCACAAGGGTCTACAAAACAATCCTTGATTTTATTTTCAAACCCGAAACGATTGTATAATCTAATATTTGCTTCTTCGCTTTCATCTACTCCAATTGTAGCAACTTTAAATTCACACTTTTTCATATGACCAAGTACATTTTCCAAAAGCCAACTACCAAGACCTTTTCCTTGATATTCATTACTTACACGAAAAGAGCATAAATATCCTTTTGTCATACCATCTGCAAAATCTTTATCTTCTAGATTTTTGAAAACATATAGTTCAGCAATTAGTTTACCACCATCATCTATTGCCCAAAATTCAGCATTTCCTGAAGATATGTTTTCTGAAAAGAATCTAGCAGTTGGAGATATTCTCGTATCAATACCATATCCCCATAAAGCAAGCATCTCAGTTTCTGAAGCTCTTCTGATCTCCATTATCTGTCCTTCAACCTCCAATGTATTCAATAATAGTAAACTTAATCTCTGAACTGCCGCTTGTCAGTATAAAGTATTATATCATAATGAAAATAATTAGTATAATAAGGACGATTACTCAATACATTTCTATTAATCGTAGTACATACCTAATATCACTACTTAAATAAGTTAAAGATTAAGAATTGATAATTCTTCTTAATAATGATAAGAGCGTGTTCCTACATTCTTCTTGCGATTGTAAATCACCAACTATCATATATGGTTCTTGCCCTTCAATCACAGTAAAGTTAGATTTATATTGCACAATATACTCTAATTCATCCTTCTTAAAATAGGTATAATATATATATTGTTCCTCAGTTATATTGTCAGTATCCTTATGCCATATCCTTTGCTGATAATGATAAGTATTTGCCATGCTTATACCACTAACAAACGAAGCGTTATCTGAATCTAATATTTCAACTAATTCTTTAAAAGTATTACTTTCATATACCGATAGAACCTTAGAAAAATCCTTTGAAATGAGTACATTCACTTCGACATTACTGTATAATGTTTGAAATAACAACGCTAACTCTACATTGGAATTCTTTTGAAAAGTAGTACATCCTATAGAAGTATATCGATGCTCTGGCATATTTATTAAATCTAAAACTAAATCAGACCCATTGTTCCCTATATAATACAAGTATAATTGGTATCTCTCATAATCATCTTCAGATACCCGTGAAAAACTAACGTTTCCCTCCTTGTCAAATTCAGGGAAGCAATCCTTAATCCCCTCAGATAAATTTGCCGAATATTCCGAAGATAGATTGTCCACCATTTTATTTGTGTCTTCGTCAATACTAGCTATTTGTTGAAAAACAATCGTATCTTCCACCGTTGTTATAGTAGGTATCTGTCGTGGAATATAATCCGTTATATATTCGTATGGATTACAATTGTCTATACCTTTAGCTTCCTCTAATATATCCTCCGTAGAGATTGGTGGTTTTCTATTAATAGGATAGAATTTAACTATAAGAATTACTATGATTAATATAGATGCAATAAACAATAATATGACCTTATTCCTTTTTATCCATGCCATACTAATTCTCCTTACTAGTATACTACATATAACATGATAATACTATGTCCTTATTGAGCCATAATGAGTGTTAAGTAAGCGCTATCATTTATCGATAATATCGGAACCGCCCTTCCCGTGACAATATGCAGATGCCCGTAGGCGGTTTCAATATCAATATGAACGGTATGGACAATACCGCTTCAAGCAGCACCAACTGGATATGGCTCGCCGTATCCGTACTGATTCTTGGTGCAGGCTTGATCATTGCGAAGTTATATAAGCATTAACGAGCAATAGAAAAGATAAGAAGCTATGCTATGCATAACTTCTTATCTTTTTAAGCACGAGACGGCGCACGAGGTCCGGGGGACCTCGGTTATGCGCGGACCGGAGCGGAGCGGAGACATTCGAACTCGCGACGTCCTCGCAGTGACATTTTTTCTTCACTTCGTTCGAAAAAAAGCCACGGGAAGAACAAGAATCTCGGCGTGAGAGCCTCCATTCATGTTCTTCCTAGTTTCTGTCTGTGAGAGTTGGAATATAATCTAGACACAGAAAAAGATAAGAAGCTATGCTATGCATAACTTCTTATCTTTTTAAGCACGAGACGAGATTCGAACTCGCGACCCTCGCCTTGGCAAGGCGATGCTCTACCACTGAGCCACTCGTGCGTATTATGGGGTGCCAGTTTGTTTCGGGCACATGTCATAATATACTACAGTTATATAAGTTTGTCAATACCTCAAAAATAAATTATCTTATTTTTGTTCTTATTTATATTGCTTAGTTAATTTACCCAATTAGCACTGTCAGAACATACTCATTGTTTTGTAGTGTCTTGTTCATCACAGCATCTGATTTTGACAGCTTTATGTCCACCCAGAGCTCTTCGGCTGCTATGAGTATATTAGCTAGCATTATTCCGATGTCAATCATCTTCAGCTTATCTAGTGGCTTTGCAAACCATGGATTCTTCTTGACGAAGACATGGATTCTGTTCTTATATACCACGAAACGCCAGGGCTGACCGTTATAGGCAGATGGGGCTAGGCGAGCAGCATCTAGCATCTTGCGAACATCGGTGGATATCTCTTCTTTATATACCACAAGATCGCTTTCGGGAGAGCGCTTTGCCAGGAATGAATCCCTATAAAGAGGCTCTTTTGATTTACCAAAGGCAATTGTAATTACATAATCGAATTTCATGGTTTTCTTAAGAGGCCATCCCGG
>CAZDWP010000007.1:0-21741 GCA_964508985.1 uncultured Herbinix sp.
CCGGTGGTGCATACACAGCTGATACATCTTTAAATGATACGCCTATTGTAAGTTTGGAAGATGAGCAATTGTATACTTTAGTAAAGAAAAATAATAAAATCTATTATATTACCTTAGATGAGAACTTTGATATGTATATATTAGACCTAAATATAAATGTTAAAAAGAAGATGAAGATCCAGAATGTGGATGAAATAATTCCTTCACCGGATGGAAATCAAATTCTTATATATCAAAGTACGGAGACAGGCGAAAAGCTTCATGTCGCCGATTCAGAAGGGAATATCTTAAGAACTATTGCAGAGGGAGAGGAGATTACCCGAGCTTCTTGGTCGCCTGACCAGATGATGATTGTCTACCAGTTAGGAACTATTGTAAATGGTGTTAACAGTAGATATATATATATCTATGATGTATTAGCGGGAGAATCAACAAGGATTGCAGTTAACTACTCTTTAGCAGAGATGGTTTGGAGCCCTTCGGGAGATAAAATTGCTGTATCACAATTAAATGATATAGGCTTTTTTAACCCCAGTATTTTCTATTTGCGTGAAGAAAAATACCAATCAGACAAAGGAAATGGGATATATAACATCAATAGACACCAAGAATAAGACCATTAGTCTTGATAGGGCTAATATTACCTTAATAGATAATAAAGTAGTGAAGATAAGTCAGCGATATACTCCATAATTGAAGGTGGAGGATATAGTAACGATGTTGTAGTGATGGTGAAATAGAAGTTTCCTTGACAAGATAATATGCATATGATGTAGATATATATAGATTTTTTCTGAACAGGCCAAAGACCGAAATGTGTTTTGGAGCCGGGCCACAGGTAAGTGGCAGCAGAAAGCATATCGATATTATTATGCAAGAATATTGTTGTATATCGGTGAAGCACATCTGTGGGACAGTTTTGTTCCATGGGTGTGTTCTTTTTATTGTTGAGGGGGCGGGGTTAATGAAGGGAAAAACTAATAATCAAATTGCGATGAGGGTTTCATGGGTCACTATATTTGCTAATATAATGCTTAGTGTACTTAAGTTATTTGCTGGAATATATGCACATTCGGCTGCCATGGTATCTGATGCAGTTCATTCGATTTCTGATGTATTAAGTACTTTTGTAGTAATTATAGGAGTTAGAATGTCCGGTAAGGAAGCAGATAAAAAGCATCCATACGGTCATGAACGTTTTGAATGTGTAGCAGCTATTATACTGTCTGTTATGCTCTTTCTAATTGGAGGGGGTATTGGTTATGCCGGTATTAGGAAGATATTTATAGATGATAGTAGAGAGCTTGCTATACCCGGTGTACTTGCGTTGATTGCAGCAGCTGTATCAATTGTTGTAAAGGAATGGATGTATTGGTACACACGGAAAGCTTCCAAGATAATCAATTCAGGAGCTATGATGGCAGATGCATGGCATCATCGTTCAGATGCTCTATCCTCAATCGGAAGCTTTCTTGGTATTATTGGAGCAAGAATTAAATTTCCTATTTTGGATCCTATAGCCAGCATTATTATATGCATTATGATTATTATTTCGGCTATATCAATTTTTATGGATTCCATCGGAAAAATGACGGATAAATCATGTGATAGTACAGTTGAGGAAGAAATGAAGGGGATTATCCTAGAGCAGGAGGGTGTTATAGGTGTTGAGCAAATAAAAACAAGATTATTTGGAAACAGTATATATGTAGATGTTGAAATTATAGCTAATGGTGAAGATACACTATCATCAACACATGACATAGCTCATAATGTGCATGATAAGATAGAAAAGACTTATGGAAATGTAAAGCATTGTATGGTACATGTAAACCCTGAATAAGAATAAGAGAACACATTACAGCAGTAGACACAATAATAATGCTCTTTTCACGGATAGACAGTTTTAAATTAAACTGTTATTATAAAAGAGTATTATTGTTGTGCATTTATAGTGATAAATGGACGTTATATGTAGCAATATCGCAATTGTGCCATAAAGCGGAAATTACAATAATCATATTAAGGAGGAAAAAAGCATGGAAAGAAAAGTCAAGAAGCAGGTTAACGGATTTAGAACACAGGATGGTGCTGGAGTGAGCCTGGTTAGGGTTCTGGGAAATCAGACGATAGAAGAGTATGATCCCATACTTATGCTAGATTCCTTTGACAGCATAAATCCCGATGAATATACAGCAGGATTTCCTTTACATCCTCATAGAGGCATAGAAACCATAAGTTATATATACCGTGGCCAAATGGTGCATAAGGATAGTCTTGGTAATGAGGATGCAATTTCTGATGGTGAGGTCCAATGGATGACAGCGGGTTCTGGTATCATGCATGAAGAAAAGCTACCTGCATCAGAGAGAATGCTTGGAGTTCAGCTATGGCTGAATTTACCAGCTAAAAACAAAATGGTTGATCCTGCCTACCATAGTATAAAAAATGAAACAATTGAAGAAATAATACTTGAGAACGGAAAACTTAGATTGCTTGCTGGTAATTATAAGGATAGTAAAGGATATACAAGCAAGAATCTGCCGCTTGATTATTATGACATTCATCTTAATCCTAATTCAACATTTAATATTAGTGTAGAAAAAGAGCGTTCCATAATGGTGTTTACTCTCCTCGGTGAAGCATATATCGGTGACGAGCTGATTAAAGAAAAGACAGCAGCAAAGCTTACAGAAGGAGATAATGTAGAGATAAAAACCAAGGATAAGAAGGCCCAGATACTATTTATTAGTTCAGAAAAATTAGAAGAGTCTGTAGCTTGGGGTGGACCTATAGTAATGAATACAAAGGAAGAACTCCAGAAAGCATTTGATGAATTAAGACAGGGTACATTCTTACAGAAGGGTATCTCATATTAGAAAAGAAGAAATGGGAAGACATGGGGACAGCAGAACCGTCCCCATGTCTTATTCCAAGCTATACTGTGTTATGACAGAATGCCGCAATGTTTTCAATTGGTATATCACATATCGAACCTAATCTGCGACGTTCTTCTCTTCTGTGACCGCTCATGCCTGCACCTCCGACCGTATCAAATCCTAGATTTCTACTCTTGCCTTCGAAATCTCCACAGATGTTTTCTGCGATAGGACTTGATGGAGCAGAGCCTTGTTCTGTGATTAATCTGACAAAGCATGCATTAACGGATAATACTACACCTGTAAAACCACATCCTGATACTCCGCCGCTGGTAGTAAAGATAGTAACGGTTTCACCAATGAATTCGCATATGTGTCTTGCTAAATTAATATTACAGCTACCATTACTATTACAACCACTATTTAAAAATGCCATATATTACCTCCCATTAATTATTATATTTTATTCCATCAATAATTTCCTTGATGTGATAGTATATAATATGACAAATAATTTTCATATGTGACATATTCTGATGTAATAAATGGAATAATTTTTATGAATCTTTGCAAATATTATTTTCAAAAGGAACATATTGAATACTATGACTAAAAAAATAATTGTATCTAATATAGAAATTGAAATAAAAAGAAAGAAAATAAAAAACATGTATCTGAAGGTTTCAGGTCAGGATGGTAAAGTACATATTTCCGCTCCCTTAAGGACGAAGGATGATACTATTATTAATTTTGCCACCAGTAAAATAGACTGGATAGAGAAACAAAAAAATAAATTTGAAAAAAGTTTTATTCAAAGCAATATTAATAATGTAGATGGTGAAATCCACTATGTCTGGGGAGAGCCATATGTTTTAAAAATAGAAAGTGGGTCTAGAACAAGAATAGATATTATAGATAATATATTATTACTAACAGCAGGCAATGATAGTAGGACTGAGCAATATGAAAAAATTCTTATGGATTGGTATCGTATGCAACTTAAAACGCGGCTTCCTTATTTGTTTGATAAATGGGAGAGTATCATAGGTGTAAAGGCTAAGGCAGTAACAATAAGAAACATGAAAAGCAGATGGGGATCATGTAATACTAGGGACAATCGAATAAGTATAAATTTACAACTTGCCAAGAAGCCTGTAATATGTCTCGAATATGTTATAGTACACGAGCTTGTACATCTTCTTGAGGCAAGCCATAATGCTGTCTTTAAAGGATACATGGATAGGTTTCTACCAGAATGGCGCCTAATTAAAAAAGGCCTCATTTACTAAAACATTTATTTATCCGATATAAATTATATATAATTTAATTTGACGGAGTGTTGTAATGGTAAAATATATTAGATCATTAAAACGAAATATCCTTTTAGTCATTATCATTGAAATGCTTTCTCTTTTTGTATACACATATGTGATTTTTCCTTTCTGTCAGATGGTACTAGAAAGGGTAATGAGGTCACAGGGATATGGGTATTTTTTTGATAACAATATTTTAGGGGTCATCAAAAACATATGGATACTATTAACTGTTATTGGTATAGTATTGTTTTTGGGACTATGCTTTTATGTAGAAATAATGGTCTTGGTAAATGCGATAATAAATACTAATCAAACCATACGAAACATTCTAAAAAAGAGTATACTTTCAACAAAAAAACTTCTTTCTCCCTTTGGAATTTATTTGATTATTATATCCTTTTTTCTAAGCACCATAATTCATTTTAACCTTTTGTCAAGAATTGTTCAGAACTTAGGTTTGGTCGAATATATTAAGTATAACTTTATGAATAATCAAGGGATTGCTGCGATAATGTTCATCTTGCTTATAGCCATCTTATTTTTATTACTGAGGTATTTATTTGTATATCCTATTTTTTCTAATGGGAATTTATCAGTTAAAAAATCCTTTTTTCTAAGTATAAAATTGATGAGAAAAAATTACATCAGAACACTACTAAAGCTTCTTCTTGTTAATGTACTAGCACTGGGCTTTTTTGCATTTGTATATATGCTCATAATTCTTATCGTTATTTTGGCTATAAAAAGTAGTGTTGTTATTAGACTACAATATGCCACAAGCATGACAGTTATGGATACTATAAATAGGTTGCTTGTATTTTTCTTCAGCATTTCAATGGTAATTATAAATCTTGAGTCTGCAGTTATGCTTTGTAAAAGGTATTCTTTAGAGGAACCGTATATTTTCAGTGAAGTCAATATTAATCTATCTGATAAAAAAAATAGAATCAAAAAAAGAGGTATATGGACCCTTATGATTCTTTTATCCTTGGTGCTTTATATTCAAATTAATGATGATTTCCTACATAATTTTAGATTAAGAACAGGATATAATCCGGAAGGTAAAAGAACAGAAATTTTTGCCCATCGTGGTAATTCTTATACTGCACCAGAAAACACTCTATCAGCCCTTAAGTCTGCTATAGAAGAAAAAGCGGATGGTGCAGAGATAGATATACAGATGACTAAGGACGGTGAGATTGTTTTGATGCATGACAGCTCATTATATAGAACAGCTGGAATCAATGCACTGATAGCTCAGCTTAATTATTCACAGCTTGTGGATATAGATGTAGGATCATGGTTTTCACCGGCATTTAAAGGGGAAAAAATACCTACTCTTGAAGAAGCCCTTGAATTATGCAAAGGGGAGCTAACCTTAATGATAGAGGTGAAAAGCGGGCATTATGAGGAATACGATATAGCGAGACGAGTAGTGAAAAATGTTGAGGAAATGGGAATGGACCAGGATGTGATTGTTGCATCATTTAACCTGAATGTGCTTAAGGAAGTAAAGAAACTGAATAATTCCATATCAACATGTCTGATTTTAAGATTTGCTTATGGAAATATAGAAGAGGTAGAGTATGTAGATATATTCAGTTTAGAATCGAGATTCGTACAAAAAGGAGTAATTAAGAGTATAAGGAACGGTGGTAAGGCTCTTGCAGTATGGACGGTTAATGAGAGCAAACAGATGGCTTATTTAGGAGAACTGGGGGTCGATGCAATAATTACGGATCATCCGGTTAGAGCTAGAGAAATCTTTTATGAAGACTCGGTTCCAGGATTTTTAGTTGATATTATTTCATTTATGCTCAGATAAATTATTTATCATATAAATAATAGGATGAATATATAGATGAGAAAGATGTGGCCATTCACTGAATAAGGATGAATGGCTCTTTTTTTGCTAAACAATAGATGAATACTATGGTAAAATATATGAAATTGGTTTATAATAGACGAGAATTGTGTATTTATTTAGTTAGTTATTAATTAAATAAAAAATACATACATATACAAAAAAAGAGAGGGGTAGAAGGTAGTATGATACTAGAAGGAAAAGTTGTTGTAGCACAGGGTGGCGGGCCTACCGCTGTAATTAATCAATCACTAGTAGGAACAGTTCTTGAATCAAGAAAGTTTCAACAGATTACAAAGGTATATGGTGCAGTAAATGGTGTGGAAGGTATTATTAACGAGGATTTCATTGATCTGACTCAGGAAACAACTCATAATCTTGAGTCGGTCGCAACAACACCTTCATCAGCATTATTCTCAACAAGGGACAAGCCTGATGAAGCTTATTGCCAGGAGATTTTTAAGGTATTTAAAGCACATAATGTCAGATATTTCTTTTATATTGGTGGAAATGACTCGGCTGATACTGTAAGAATAGTTAATCAGCAGGCAGAAGCATCTGATTATGAATTCCGAGCCATTCATATACCTAAGACAATCGATAATGACTTAATGATGAATGACCATACTCCCGGATATCCTTCGGCAGCAAGATTCGTAGCACAGTCCTTTATTGGACTAAATCTTGATAATCGTGCCCTACCTGGAGTGCATATTGGTGTTGTAATGGGAAGAAATGCTGGATTTTTAACTGCCGCATCTGCTATAGCTCAAAAATATCCCGATGATGGTCCTCATTTGATTTATCTACCTGAGCGTGAATTTTCTATGGATAAATTCCTTACTGATGTAAAAGGTATATATGATAAGCATGGTAGATGTATGATTGCCATATCTGAAGGAATTAAGGATAAGGATGGACATCCTATTATTGCAAATTATGTAGCGGGAGATGTTGATGCCCATGGTAATAAGCAGCTTTCCGGAACGGGATTCTTAGGAGATCTTCTTTCACAACAAATAAAAGCAAAGCTTGGTATCCAAAGGGTTAGATCAGACACATTAGGATATCTGCAAAGATCATTTTTTGGCTGTGTATCCAGTGTTGACCAGCATGAGGCCAGAGAGGTTGGAGAAAAGGCAGCACAGTTTGCTATATGGCATAATATAGACGGCTCCATTACTATTAACAGGACAGGAAACTATTCTGTGGAATATAGAATGACTGATCTTAAGAATGTGGCTGCAAATACCAGACTTATGCCCGATGAATATATCAATCAGGAAGGCAATAATGTGACGGATGCTTTTAAATATTTTTACTTGCAGCCCTTACTTGGAGATGATATGCCACAGGCAAGTATGCTAAGAGCTTCAAGAGCAAGAAAAATTCTTCACCATGACTAATTATTATTACTTGATTTACAGCAGGAGGACATAAATGTATTCAGTTTTACTTATGATAATCTATATGGCTTTTATTAGTCTTGGGCTTCCTGATTCGCTACTGGGTTCTGCTTGGCCGGAAATGTATGGACAGCTTGGGGTATCAATTTCATACGCCGGAATAGTTACCATGATAATTGCAAGTGGAACCGTAGTATCGAGTCTATTATCCGATAGACTTACCAGAAGGTTGGGAGCAGGACTGGTTACTGCAATTAGTGTGTTTATGACTGCAGTGGCATTGTTCGGATTTTCTGTCTCCGGCTCATTTATAATGCTTTGTGTTTGGGCTATCCCCTATGGTTTAGGAGCTGGTGCTGTTGATGCGGCTTTAAATAACTATGTAGCACTTCATTATGCATCAAGACATATGAGCTGGTTACATTGCTTTTGGGGAGTTGGAGCTTCCTTAAGTCCTTATATTATGGGTTATAGTTTAACCCGTGGCTATGGGTGGAATAACGGATATCGTATAGTATTTATTATTCAGATGGTATTGGTAGCAATATTGTTTATAAGCCTTCCACTCTGGAAAAGGAAAGCTAATAAAGATTCCAGTTCTAAGAACCATTCACGGGCCTTAGGCCTTTTTGAGATTTTAAAAATACGTGGTGTTAAGTTAGTTCTGATAACATTTTTTTGCTATTGTGCTCTTGAATCAACAGCAGGTTTGTGGGCGAGCAGTTATCTTGTTGAGTTTCGTGGAATTGATACTGAGATGGCGGCAAGATTTGCCTCACTGTTTTACCTAGGTATAACAATAGGTCGTTTTCTATCAGGATTCATATCAGATAAATTAGGTGATAGGACACTTATTAGGTATGGCATAATAGTTGTTTTATTTGGGATAATTATGGTTGTAATTCCGATATCAAGTAATATAATGACCCTAACCGGTCTCGGAATTATCGGTCTTGGATGTGCACCCATTTTTCCATCTATAATACATGCAACTCCGTCCAATTTCGGAGAAAACAATTCTCAAGCAATAATCGGGGTGCAGATGGCGAGTTCATATGCCGGAACGACACTAATGCCACCGATTTTTGGATTTATAGCAGAAAATATTAGTATTGGCATTTATCCATTTTATCTGATAATATTTGCAGTCATTATGATTATAATGTCAGAGAAATTAAATACCACAATAAAAAACAATAAAATTATTAATTAGATAGGATGATTATATGGAGCTTTCATCAGTTTTATTTGCGTTTGTCCTAACTTTATTTGCCGGACTTGCAACAGGTATTGGCGGCGCACTTTCCCTAATATCGAAGAAGACAAACACGAAATTTTTATCTGTTGCATTAGGTTTTTCGGCAGGTGTAATGATATATGTATCCTTTGTTGAGATATTTGCAAAGGCAAGGGAGACCTTAATTGCTGAATTAGGAGATGCTAATGGATCTTGGCTTACCGTGGGTGCTTTTTTCCTCGGGATATTATTAATAGCTGTGATAGATAAGTTTGTACCCTCTTCTGAAAACCCACATGAGATACATACGGTTGAAGAAATGGATGGTAAAAGCGAAGAACACAAATCAAACCTTATGAGGATGGGGCTATTTACTGCTCTTGCAGTAGGTATTCATAACTTCCCGGAGGGGTTAGCAACCTTTACGGCCGCCTTAGGCGATCCTCAGCTTGGTATTCCTATTGCTGTGGCAATCGCAATTCACAATGTACCGGAAGGAATAGCGGTTGCAGTACCGGTATTTTATGCCACAGGTAGTAGAAAGAAAGCATTTAAGCTTTCCTTATTATCTGGGTTGGCAGAACCGGCAGGTGCATTAATAGGATATGTATTATTGTTTAAATTCTTCAATGACGTTACCTTAGGAGTAATTTTTGCCATAGTAGCAGGTATAATGATATATATCAGTCTGGATGAATTATTACCATCTGCAAGAGAGTATGGAGAACATCACCTTTCTATCTATGGACTGATTGCTGGAATGGCAGTAATGGCATTAAGCTTATTGCTATTTATGTAAACAAATAACCTTCTTGTTTGTATTAATTCAAGAGGGTTATTTGTTTGTAAAAGAATTAACACAAAATTAATAATAGGATTGATTATTGATTAAAACTATATTATAATTATATTACTAATGAAAAGGAGGTAAAAGATGAATAAATATGTGTGTTCTGTTTGTGGATACATATATGATGAGGCTAAGGGCGATCCTGAACAGGGTATTGCACAGGGTACAGCATGGGATAATATACCTGAAGATTGGGTATGCCCCCTTTGTGGTGCGACAAAAGCTGAATTCATAATGCAAGGTGAGACAAAGACTACCCAAGCAAAAAAGACTGAAACAAAAAAGACACAATCGACTATTGAAGATTCAGATATGAGAGAATTATCTCCATTAGAAGTTAGTGCTCTGTGCACTAATTTGGCGCGGGGTTGCGAAAAGCAGTATAAGGTTAAAGAAGAGGCATTATTTATGGAGTTAGCTAAATACTTTAAAAATTCATCTGCGCCTGCTAAGGATCCTGATTATAGTCAGTTAATGAAATTGGTTGAAAGAGATCTTGAAGAAGGCTTTGTGAATGCTAATTTAGCAGCTGCCAACGTAAATGATCGCGGTGCAAAGCGTGCTTTAGTTTGGAGTGAAAAGGTAACACGCATATTAAAATCGCTATTAACGAGATATGATAAAGAAGGCGATGCAATACTTGAAAATACAGGTGTATACGTATGTACAATCTGTGGCTTTATTTACATAGGAAACAATCTACCTGAAGTCTGCCCTATATGTAAGGTACCGAATTGGAAGTTCGAGAAGATAGAAGGGGGGATTGTAAGTGTCTGAAAAATATGCAGTAAGAAATATACGATTATGTACAAAGGATTGCCTATGCCTATATGTATGCCCTACAGGTGCAAGTGATACAGAAAATAGTATTATAGATGTTACAACTTGTATTGGATGTGGAGATTGTGCTGATGCCTGTCCATCAGGTGCTATATCTATGGTTCCTCATGAGTATCCCCAGCAGCAACCAAAGACTGAAGAAGTAGTTAATGCAATGAATGCACTTTTACGAAGTAAGTCAAAGCAGGAGAGTATCGCAGCAGGCCTATCTGGTAAGATTGCAATAGCAATTGAAAAATCGAATCGTATTATGGCAGAGGATATTTTACGAGAAGCAGGATACATGCTTCCTCAAAGCTCTAATGCAAGGAACTTTTTACAGTCGCTCTTAGATAAAGAGCAGCCCGAGGATTTTCCAAGAGAGACGGTAGAAAAGCTTTTAGATAGTTTTAAAAATTATAAAAATAATAAGGAGGACATGTCCTCCGTTATAGGTGATATAAATTATAAAAATAATAAGGAGGACAATAAAATGGGTAATTCAAATAACAAGTATGAAGGAACAAAGACTGAAAAGAATCTAATGGAGGCTTTTTCAGGCGAAAGTCAGGCAAGAAACAAGTACACATATTTTTCTCATATAGCTCAGAAAGAGGGCTATGAACAGTTAGCCGCTATATTCCTTTCAACTGCAAGAAACGAGCAGGAGCATGCACGTTTATGGTTTGAGGAACTTGGTAATCTAGGAACTACAACAGAGAATCTGCTTCAAGCTGCAGAGGGTGAGCATTATGAATGGACTGATATGTATGCTGGATTTGCTAAGGATGCCGAGGAAGAGGGCTTTACGGCTTTAGCAGCAAAATTCCGCAGGGTTGCCGACATTGAAAAATCTCATGAGGAGCGTTATCGTAAGTTATTAAGTAATGTTGAGATGCAGCAGGTATTCGAAAAGGGAGAGCAAACCATGTGGGAGTGCCGTGTATGTGGTCACCTCGTAATTGGTACAAAAGCGCCAGGCATCTGCCCTGTATGTAAGTATCCACAGGCATATTTTGAAGTAAGAAAAGAAAATTATTAATCTATGGAATATAAATATCAAGAGGGCTGTTGCGATTGCAACAGCCTTTTGATTACATCTATTCAACTGATTTAAGAGCACTAACCATATCTATTCTTTTAATATTTCTTGAAAGAAGAAGGTTAACAGTAACTGATACAATAAATGTTCCCAATACACTAATAATCACAGATGTTTTTGAAATAATTGCTCTCATATCAAGAGATGCAGGCATTGTAGATAGCATAAACTCGATTAGCCAATATCCTATAGGCACTCCTATTAGTATTCCTAGGATTGTGAGCCAAATATTTTGCATACTTAGAAGTGATCGAATTTGCTTTGGGTGAAATCCCAAAACCTTAAGGGTCGCTAATTCTCTTATTCTTTCAGTAAAGGAGAGTGCACCCAGATTATAGAGTACAACGCTTCCAAGTAATATTGCTCCAATAACCAGAATAACTATTATCATCCTTATACTTTCTAGTAATTCATTAAAATTGTTCATAAGGTTATTCTTATTCTGAATGCTTTCAACAGCTTTCAGAGATATGTCATTATCAATAATATCAGATGTAAGAAGAGAAGAGGGTATAAAGCTTTGACCTAGACTCTCATACTCATCCTTATTAATCGTGATGCCCTGCCCCATAGGTGTTCTGTATATGACAGAAATCTCGCTTTTTATCCAATCCTTCTGTCCATAAATTCTCCATTCTATGATATCATCGGTCTCTGCATTAAGAAGCTCAGCCATTTTATATGATATTCCTATACCCTTATCTGGCAGTGATATTCTATGTCTTTCTTCATCCTCGAATCGAATTTTATCACCAATATCAAGTACTGTAAGAAATCCATTTTCTTTATTAGCATTAAGTTTCAGCTCAATGCTCAACTCCTGAATCCATTGACCCGAATAACTATTAGCTAATGTGGCTATATCTTCTTTTGATGCGTTGGGGTTAAGATTGATTTTATCTTCATATACATTCAGGTCTTTGTACATCCAGTTACTTACGTTGTTTACAGTATCTCTTAGACCCAGTCCAAAAATCAGAAGAGCAGTACAGCCCAATACACCAATTATAGCCATGAGAGATCGTATTCTGCTTCTTATAATATCTCGTAAATTCCATTGGATTGCAGTCCTAGAATATTCTTTTTAAATATCCTACCTGGGATATCTAATTGTATTTGGTCTCCGACGTCAAGGTTGTTTGACTTTGCATATGAATAGTCAAGCCATATTCCATCTTGACTGGTGTTAAGAGCATTACCCTTAATTACCTTAGGAACTGAGAGAGTATTATCCTCTATTATATTTATGCTTAGTGTTTTATCGTTATCAGAATACACTGGGAAATCTAAGTTGAATCTAAGTGAAGCATCCTTTACATCATCAAGCCTCTTAACCTTATTTACATCTTCCTTATTAAAATCACTCCCAATCACCCAAATATCGGCAAGATTGGTCTCTTTATAGAAGCTGTCAACCTCGGTTTGCATACCATACCATTCTGCATTAATTCCCGAGAACACGAATGAAGCGAGAAATGCCATAAGAAAAATCGAGATAAATTGCCCTAGATTTTTCTTCATATCCCTTAACATTTTACGAAGTAGCATTACCAGTTCACCTCCCTCACAGAAAGTGGTGACTGATTCGTAATGACTTCGCTTATTTTTCCGTTTCTCAGCTTTATAACACGGTCAGCAACTAAAGCCATATGGGGATTATGAGTAACAACTATTACAGTCTGACCCTTTTCTCTG
The DNA here is from genome assembly GCA_964508985.1 of uncultured Herbinix sp. GTDB lineage: Bacteria > Bacillota > Clostridia > Lachnospirales > Lachnospiraceae > Mobilitalea. The sequence continues at coordinate 13,169 of CAZDWP010000007.1, forward strand.
CTAAGTGTATGCAATAACTCAAGAACCATTAATCCTGTTTCGGTATCAAGTGCTCCGGTGGGCTCGTCACAAAGAAGTAGCTTTGGGTTTTTACAGATAGCTCTTGCTATAGAGACTCGTTGTTGTTCTCCACCGGAAAGTTGTGAAGGAAATTTATTACGATGCTCTGAAAGGCCAACTAAATTTAGTGCTTCATTAAAATCTAAAGTGTCCTTTTTGATAGCCTTAATAAGAGAAACATTCTCATATGCTGTAAGGCTTGGAATAAGATTATAAAACTGAAATACAAAGCCAATAGAATCCTTACGATATGCGGTCAGGTCATTTTCATTGTACCTAGTAATATCGTCTCCATCTATTAATATAGAACCCTCAGTAACATAATCAAGTCCACCAAGAAGATTAAGTAAAGTACTTTTACCTGCACCGCTTGGACCTAGTACAATTACAAATTCGCCTTTTTCTATATCAAAGCTAATATCATCGGCAGCTCTGTATTTTAATGCTCCCATATCATAATCCTTAGTTACGTGATCAAATTTTATAAAAGACATACTATACACTCCAATCATTTTTCTAATATTTTTCGAATAATTATAGATAATTCTTTCGACACGGCGTTGACGTCAGCCGGGTATTTATATATCATTACTGATTCCAGTAACTGATGGGAAAAGCCAAATATGATTTTGCTATATAATTCGCTATCCAAAGGACGAAAGAACTCTCTTTTGATACCTTCGTCCAGAAACCAAGATAACTTACTGACAACCTTATTAATAAAATGATCATTGATTTTTTGCTCTTCTAAAATCCCAAGAATTTCATTGGTATGAAATAGTCTTAAACTCAAACCGGTTTCTATTATATACAAGCATATTTTATTAAATATATTATCTATTTGAGCAAAAGGGTCATTACTCATGGTTGACAAATCATTAGCAATTAGTTCATTAATTTCTTCAAAAAAATAATTTGTTAAGTATAGAAGTAAGTCGATTTTAGTATCAAAGTATAAATAGAATGTACCCTTTGCACATCCTGCACCCTCAACAATTTCTCTTACTGAGGTGGCTTCAAAGCCCTTTTGTTGAAATAGCTTTTGTGCAGATTGAATTATCCGCATTTTAGTTGCTTCAGACTTCTTTGTTTTAGTATTCATAAGAATTTATCACTCCCAACAATGAATTGTTAATTTATAACTATTTTATCATCGGTATTATTTAATAACAATGTACAATTATGAACTATCGGTCAGTTTCTTGCTTTATTAACCAAATTCTAATATTTCTGTAAGCAATTTATAAATCTATAAATGAAAGAAAACTTTATAATTATAAATGGATATATATTTCATGGATATATATTTATCTGCATTTATTTGCTATATATAGGTTGCTAATGATATAATAAAACAAGACAATTATAAGGAATGGGTGATAGAATGAGAAGATATATTAAGAGCTTATTAATTTTATTCGTAGCCACTTTATCCATAATATGCTTTCCGAAGTATGCTTCTGCAGAGGAGGATCTGCAAATCACGGATTGGTTAGTGGACGCAGATTTACAACAGAACGGTGATCTTGTAATATCAGAGGACATTACTTTCGAATTCAATGAGAAGTTTAACGGGGTTTATCGTGATATCGTAATTGATAAGACCGATGGTATATCTGATATCGAGGTTGCTATGATAAATGGAGCCAGCATACTTGAATATTTACAGGTTACAAAGGCTAAGAATGGAGAGCAAGGTGTATATATCTTAGAGGAAAAGAATAATAAAATAATAATTAAGATATTCTCACCATCAAAGGATGAGATTAAGACTTTTAGACTTAGCTATGTAGTAAACAACCTAGCAACAAAGTATAAGGATACCGGCGAATTATACTACAAATTTCTTGGCAATGAAAACAAAACTCCTATTAATAACTTTGTAGTTAATATTAGCTTGCCATCTGAGGACAATAGCAACAAGATTAAGATCTTTGCACATGGACCATTAAATGGAAAAATTGATAAAATTAATGAGAAACACTATAGGCTGAGGGTGGACAAGGTATCTTCAAGGACATTTATCGAGGGGAGGCTCTTGTTTCCTGTTGACTATATAGCTGAATCTGGGAACATTCAAAATATTAATAGATATCAGGATATAATTGATGAGGAAGCTGCACTTCAGACGAAAATCGAGCAGGACAGACAAAAAAGAGAAGCTACAAGAAGCATGCTAAACAAAATAACTCTCGCTTTTACCAGTATATCTATATTAGCATTTGTCATAGTCCTATATCAGTGCAGAAGAAATATGAACAAGGAGATTCTCAATATAGAATTTAGGGATATACCTGAGGATTGTACCCCTGCTGTGGCTACTTACTTAACAGGAATGTTCGTCGATAGCAATGTAATATTTGCAACAATCTTGGATTTGTTTAGAAAAGGTTACATTCGAATAAGTGGCCAGGATGAATCATTTGACATTATAAAGAATGAACATTTTGTATTTTACAAGACTAGAGATATAGATTCATCATTAAGCAGTCATGAGAGATATTTTATGTACTGGCTGTTTGATGTCATGGGAAATGGTGAAGAGTTAGGCACAAATGATATTAATTATTATAATAAACATAGTGGAACAAAATTCTATGAATCGCTGGCTAAATGGAAAAAGAAGATTAAAGAGAATGTCATAAAATTAGGATATCGCGACAATAGTAAGTCAAAACAAGGAACTCTACTAATATTGCTATCCTTAGCAGGTATAGTACTGGGGATTGTAACAGCAGCTTTCGGTAGTATATATGCATTAATGAATTTTGCTGCTGGTATAGTATTGTTAATATATGGTATATCCTTATTTTATAGGCTTTCAGATAAGGGATACATGCAGTATAAGAAGTGGATGAGCTTTAAGAAGTATATGATGAAGAGTAATCCTGAATTATCTAAAGAGGATGCACTTAATTCATTGGATCCAACTTTGATATATGCATTAAGTCTTAATGCGGTTAATAAGAAGAGACTTGCTGCTTATTCTGATGGAGACTATGCTACGACTAGTTGGGTATTCTGGTATTTATTATATACAGGCGATAGTAAAAATTCTTTCAACAGAAGCATTAATAATTCATTTGTAAGTAGTATATCTTCATCCTCAGGTGGAGGCTTCTCGAGTGGCGGCGGTGGAGGAGCCGGAGGTGGCGGAGCTGGTGGATTCTAGAAAATAGTAAAAATTGCATTAGTAATCGGCATAAGTCCATTAGTTTTTCCACATATGTTGACCAATAATTGGATTTATGTTAATATAAATCGATTTGTGAAGAGGGTATAGACTAACATATAACTTAAGGAGGAAGAAATGAGACGTAGATTTAGATTACTAATGCTTATTGTAGCTATTCTATCTTTATTGATAGTTATCGGGGGATGTTCCAAAGAGGAAAAAGAAACACCAAATGATGTAGATAATAATATAGAAGAGGTTGTAGATGATACTTCTTCTGATGAAGTAGGAAACAATGATTTAGTTGATGAGAGTTCCTCTGAAGAAGATGAAAGCATTGAAATTGATACTGATGAAATAACTGATGAGGTAAATAAAGACGAAATTGAAGAGGTTGAAGAGGTAGTTGAAGAATATATCGTTGGAGAGCTTCCATTAATCGAAGGCGGAATCAAGGGTGTATATGAAGCCCAAGGGTTAAATAATACAGGAACTTGTATTAATGGTTTCGTAATCAAGACATTTGCAGATAATATAATTGATAACTATAATAGTGTCACTATGGAAAACGATATGAAGCCAGAAGCTATATTAGATCAAACTAAGAGTGTTGCTGCCGGTAACCTAATTGTCAATTATCCAGACAGAACTATTGAATTGTTGGATTGGGCTAAAGAGAATGATATGCAGGTAAGAGGTCATACTCTTGTATGGCATAGTCAGACGCCACAGTGGATATTCTATGAGGATTTTGATACAACAAAGCCATTGGTTGATAGAGATACTATGTTGGCCAGAATGGAAAGCTACATAAAGCAGAACTTTGAGCTATTGGGTGAACGTGGATATCTTGATATGTTTTATGCCTATGATGTCGTTAATGAAGCAGTCGAGGATAATGGCACTCTTAGAAACAGCCTTTGGAAAGCAATTATAGGTGATGACTATATATGGCATGCATTCTACTATGCCGATAAATATGCTCCTGAGCATATAAAACTATACTACAATGATTATAATGAACAGTTTAAGACCGAACATGTAGTAGCGCTAGCAGAGTCCTTGGTAGATGAGGGTGGTAGATCATTAATTGATGGCATCGGATGTCAGGCTCATTTATATACAGGGGATTCTATTTTTAAGTATATGAAGACCTTAGAAGCATTTAGTGCGACCGGTTTAGATGTACAAATGACCGAAATAGATGTTAGCCTTGGTACTTGGCAGAACGTCCTAGAGCCCACGGAAGAAAATCTCAGGACACAGGGACAGTATTATTATGAGCTTGTAAATAGTATTATTGAAGCCAATAAGCAAGGAAAAACAAATGTAAGTGGAATAACCTTCTGGGGAGTTTCTGATGGAGTTTCATGGAGAAAAGACAGGAGTCCTTTATTGTTTGATCTTGAATTCAAACCGAAATATTCATATTTTGGAGCAGCTCAGGATAAAGGCCATTCAGGATATTAAGAGATTATAAGTCAAGGGGACGTTTACGCTGTCTTGTTTAACAAGACAGCGTAAACGTCCCCTTTTTATCGAGATATATATTATTGTTTTATTAGAATAATTTTATTAAAACATACAACAATATAGATGAATGTATCTATTTGGAGGGATTACCTTGAATGAAGGTCTGGTAGTAGTTGTTAGGGCAATTATCAGCTTTTTCACTTTATTGATTTTTACAAAGATATTGGGGAAAGAGCAAATAAGCCAATTGACTTTTTTTGATTACATTTTAGGAATTACAATCGGTTCTATAGCCTCAGAGGCTACAGTAGATTTATCGAGTAGGATATGGCCTCATTTTATAGGTCTACTATCTTGGGCTATATTGGCATATTTAATGCAGTATATTTCTCTAAAATGGAGATATGCCTCAAAGGTAATAGAGGGCGAACCGGTTATAGTAATTATGAATGGTAAAATCATGGATAATGTATTAAAAAAAATGAAATTTAGAGTTTCTGATATTTTAGAGCTACTTAGAAATCAGGGAATATTTGATATGAATGAGGTGGATTATGCTTTACTTGAGACTAATGGAAGTCTGTCTGTTCTTAAGAAAGCAGAACATTTACCCTTAACTCCTAAGGATATGAATATAGAGGTTGAGCCGACAGGTATAAGCACAGAGCTTGTATATGACGGTAAGCTAATTGAGCAAAACCTTAGGCAGATGAATAAGGACAAGAAATGGCTTATGAATCAACTGAAAAAGCATGGTATTAAGGATATATCTGAGGTGTTATTAGTTACATTAAATGACGCAGGAAGCCTTTATGTTGATAAGTATAAAGACAATATAAAAAAGGTCAAGGATATCGGAGACTATAAGGGACCATATTAGTAGGTAAGCCAGTGATTATTATTGTTTGGATTAGGAGGTAGGCGATGAGACGGTTTCTGGTTATAGCTATTCCTATTGCAACCTTACTTTTGTTTGTATTTATTATGATAAGTGGCAATATATTAAAGAAACCATTGAGTGAGGATGATAATATACCAAGGTCGATTAATGATATTATTGAAGCAGTTGATAATGAGGCATGGGATGAAGCTAGCGGTAAACTTCGGGGCTTAGAAGGTGCTTGGGATAAGATCATTTTTAGAGTTCAATTTGGATCGGAAAGAGAGGAAATAAATAATATAACAACAAGTATTGCACGATTGAAGGGAGCAATAAAAGCAGAAGATAGAGCAGGAGCATTGATAGAATCATACGAAGCCTTTAGTCATTGGCTTGAATTGGGTAATTGATTAAATTATTGTATATGGTAAGAAGCAGAGTAGAATGTACTTAACTTAATCTATTCTGTTTTTATGTAAACATTAAAACATACTTGCGTTTATTATTTTTTTATCCTATCATTAATATTATATGATTTAGAGTGATTGATAACGATTATTGAGATTTTATATAGACAGGAGACATTAGATGAGAAAGCTTGTAGTCGGGATATTAGCCCATGTGGACGCAGGTAAAACTACTTTGGCTGAAGGTCTTTTATATCAGACGGGAAGTATTAAAAAGCTTGGCAGAGTTGATCATAAAAACGCATTTTTAGATAATTATGAGCTGGAGAGGGAAAGGGGAATAACTATCTTTTCCAAGCAGGCTGTTTTAACATATAAGGATATAGAAATCACCTTGCTGGATACACCGGGTCACGTTGATTTTTCGGCGGAAATGGAAAGAACATTGCAGGTTCTGGATTATGCTATATTGGTAATTAGCGGTAGCGAAGGAGTACAGGGACATACTGAAACCTTATGGAGGCTACTTCTTAGATATAATATACCTGTATTTATTTTTATTAATAAAATGGATTTGGAGGGAACAGACAGGCAGAAGCTTACGGAAGAGCTTAAAGGAGTTCTATCAGAAGGATGTGTGGATTTTAGTGACAATCAGGACCCAATATTATTCATGGAGAACTTAGCGGTATGTGATGAGAATTTACTTCATTATTATATTGAACACGGAAAGATTGAGACAGATGATATTGCAAAGCTGATTTACAGTAGAAAAGCATATCCATGCTATTTTGGCTCGGCACTTAAGCAGGATGGGGTCTTGGAGTTTTTGGATGGGCTTAGGGAATATACACTTAATAAAAAGTATCCTGAAGAATTTTCTGCCAGGGTATATAAGATAGCAAGAGATGATCAGGGAAATCGTCTAACCTATATGAAGATTACCGGTGGAAGTCTTAAGGTTAAGATGTCTGTTACGAACAGAAAAGCGCAGCTGATGACAGATAAGAATCCAAATGACATATGGGAGGAAAAAGTAAATCAAATACGAATGTATTCAGGTAGCAGATACGAGAATTTAGATGAAATAAATGCAGGGGCAGTATGTGCTGTTACAGGCTTAACAAAAACTTACCCTGGTGAAGGGCTTGGAATAGAAGAGGATTCAGATATGACTATGCTTAAGCCTGTTCTTACCTATCAGCTATTATTGCCACCTGAGACAAACGCATTTCAAATGCTTTTACTGCTTCGGGAGATGGAGGAGGAAGATCCGACACTTCATATAATATGGTATGAACAGCTTCAGGAAATTCATGTTCAGCTAATGGGAGTGGTCCAGATTGAGGTTTTAATAAGCTTAATAAGCGAGCGTTTCGGCCTTGAGGTAGAGTTTGGACCAGGCAATATTCTGTATAAGGAAACTATAGGGCAAGCTGTCGTTGGTGTAGGACATTTCGAACCCTTACGTCATTATGCTGAGGTTCATCTTCTCATGGAACCTCAGGAAGCGGGGACAGGGCTAATATTTGAAAGCAAGTGTTCGGAGGATATACTCGACAGAAACTGGCAAAGGCTGATTTTAACCCACTTAGAGGAAAAAGAGCATATTGGCGTACTTACGGGTTCGCCAATTACAGATATGAAGATTACTTTAATATCGGGTAGAGCACATCTTAAGCATACCGAGGGTGGAGATTTTAGACAAGCGACCTATAGGGCAATACGACAAGGATTAAGAAAGACTGAAAATGTACTTCTTGAACCATATTATCATTTTAAATTGGAAGCTCCATCGGATAATATTGGACGAGCTATGAGCGATATTCAGAATATGAAAGGAAGCTTTGAACCTCCTTTAATAGAAGGGGATAAGGCAATTCTTACTGGTAATGCTCCTGTAGCTACAATGGGCGGCTATCAGACTGAGGTAAATGCTTATACCAGAGGAAGGGGCAGCTTATTCTGTACCTTGGCCGGCTATCAACCCTGTCATAATGAGGAAGAGGTAATAGAAAAAATAGGTTATAATAGTGAGCTAGATTCTGATAATCCTACAGGGTCAGTCTTTTGCACCCACGGTGCAGGTTTCATAGTAGCCTGGGATCAGGTAGAAAATTATATGCATATAGAAAACTCCATGAAGGAGTTATATCCAGATAAAATTAAGAGTGAGAACCCGGATACATCCTCGGATGTTGATTTTGATTCTGTGCTTAATCAGGAGTCTCTTGCCTCAAAGCCCTCAAAGATTTTAACTGATTCTTGGCAAGAGGATAAAGAACTTGAGGAGATATTTTCACGAACCTTCGGTCCTGTTAAGCAGAGTGCTATATATACCCCTAGCAGATTAGGATACGAGAAGAATCCTAACCTTTCAAATCCTTCACAGGAGAGAGATGAGCAATATAAAAAAGGCAATAAATCAAAGGTGTATGCACTGGAATACCTCTTGGTGGATGGCTATAATATTATATTTTCATGGGAGGAGCTAAATGAGCTAGCCAAGGCGAATATGGATGCCGCAAGGTATAGGCTTATGGACATATTAAGTAATTATCAAGGCTTTAGGAAATGT
>CAZDWP010000008.1:0-21150 GCA_964508985.1 uncultured Herbinix sp.
AGAAAACAAGCCAATTTTCCTAAGTATCGGCTACTCCACCTGTCATTGGTGCCATCAGATGTCTAGGGAAAGCTTTGAAGATGAAGAGGTTGCTGAGCTTCTTAATAAGAGTTATATCAGTATCAAGGTCGATAAGGAAGAGCGTCCAGATATAGATAATGTATATATGACCATCTGCCAAGCGATAACAGGACATGGTGGTTGGCCTCTTACTATAATTATGACCCCAGAAGCCAAGCCCTTCTATGTTGCTACCTATCTTCCTAAGAACACAGGTTATGGATTAATAGGTCTAATTGATTTATTACCTGAAATTTATGATGATTGGATTACAAATCGAGAAGAAATGGTAGAAACCGGTAACAATATTACACAGATAATGAAGAGAGAATTTGAGGGTAAATCTGATAAATCGGATGTAACAAAGGACCTCGTAGGCCTTGCTATTACTCAGCTGAAACAGAGCTTTGACCATGACTACGGCGGTTTTGGAAACGAGCCTAAGTTTCCTAGTCCACATAATCTTATGTTTCTTCTGGCCTACTCAAGCCTTGAGGCAGATGAAAAATCCTTATTTATGGTGGAGAACACCCTAACTAATATGTATAAGGGCGGTATATATGACCATGTCGGCTATGGCTTCTGCAGATACTCAACAGATGCCAAATGGCTGGTGCCACATTTTGAGAAGATGCTTTATGACAATGCCCTTCTGGCTCTTGCTTATCTTGATACCTACCAGCATACAAAGAATCCTTTTTACAAAACCATTTTCACTCAGATTCTTGAATATATTCGTCGTGAAATGACAGATAGAGAGGGCGGCTTTTACTCTGCTCAGGATGCGGACAGCGAAGGAGTTGAAGGAAAATATTATGTATTTAATCCCGAAGAGATAACCGCCCTTCTTCAAAACGATGATGCCGGTTTCTTCTGTAATTATTTCAATATAACAAAGGAAGGAAATTCCCGCGGCTCCTCTATTCCCAATCGCTTACATGCTACTGAGCTTAATCCAGATAATGAAAAAGTATCAAGATTATGTAATTATGTATATAGATACCGCCAGAACCGCTATAAGCTGCACAAGGATGACAAGATTCTAACCTCATGGAACAGCCTTATGATATCAGCCTATGCTAAGGCTGCTATTGTACTACAATCTAAGGAATATGCTGATATTGCTGAATGGGCAGTTGACTTCATCAATACAAGACTAATAGATGAAGATGGCAAACTTTATGTTCGCTATCGAGAGGGGGAGGCTGCGAATAATGGCAACCTAGATGATTATGCTTATCTTTGCCAAGCGCTTCTATGCGTCTATGATGCAACCTTTGATATCCGATATCTGAAGCAAGCCATAGATATAGCAGACAAGATGCTCCTGGATTTCTGGGATGATATAAACGAAGGCTTCTTCCTAACCGGTAATGAATCAGAGGAACTAATCTATCGTCCAAAAGAGGTCTATGACGGTGCAACCCCTTCGGGCAACTCAGTAGCTGGTTATGTACTGCAAAAAATAGCCCATATAACTGCCAATCCCAAATACAAAGAATATGCCCATAAGCAGCTACGCTTTCTGGCGGGACAGGCCAAGAATTATCCTGCAGGCTATTGCTATGCTCAGCTTGCATTCCTTACTGCATTATACCCTTCAAAGGAAATTATATGTGTAGTCAGTAACAAGGACGACAATATCACTACGGCAAAGACAGTTAAGCGAAATCCTCAGGAGAATCCTGAGTTTGAAGAACTAAAAGAATATATGGCTTCCCATTACAACCCGAATATGACCGTCGTCGTCAAAACAAAGCAAAATGAAGAAGAACTGCAAAAAATCGCAGATTATGTCAAGGATTATCAAATCATAGATGACAAAACCACCTATTACATCTGCGAAGACCATCATTGCCAAGCACCAGTCACAAAGTTGTAAAAGCTCGAAAAAGCTCGGTACCAGGTACCGAGCTTTTATCCTCCATATAAAAATGAAAATGTTCCGCTCTTAGCACCCAGTCCCTTCTCTAAGACGTTTGCTAGCGCTTTCATTTTATTAGTTATCTCTTCTTTCGACCATTCAAATATTCCTGGATCTAATAGGAATGTGAATACAGATAATGCTATTTCAGCATATTCCTTTGGGTATTCGCATTTAAAATCTCCCTCTTTGTTACCTTGCTCTATGATTGAAGTTACTATAGGTGATAGCTCCATTAGAATTTTGGCTAGTGATTTTTGATGAATATATGCATTCTCCTGAGAATGAAGATATTCATCAAGGTTCTTATCCACTACACCACTGCTATAGCTTCTCAATAATAATCCCAGTTTGTCGGGAGGCTTATAATCGCTCTTTTCAACTAATATCCGGCAATCAGAAATAATTTTACTATATTGTCTGTCCACCAGCTCATCTATTATTTCTTCTTTAGATCGAAAATAATAGTATATACCACCTTTCGCTATCCCTGCTTTCCTTGCTATATCACTAACAGATGCTATACCTGCATTGCCTTCCTTAAGCAGCTCCTGCATTGCCTTCAAAATAAGTTCTCTTTTGTCCATCACATTCGCCTCCGAATTAACTCTTATGAAACACCTATCACATATTACATATCATTAGCTCAAATTGTAGCTTATTCTTATATATCATACCACAAAAAGAAGTTATTGACCAGTGGTCAAACCTGTGATATATTGTATTTGACCACTGGTCAAATACTTTAGGGGGGCCTCATAATGGCAAATGTGTTAATATTCTTAGGACTATTCATTGTATTTATTTTTTCTTTCCTTACTCTTTTATTTAGAAGTGTATTTTCTGCTATTAGATCTATTAGAGTTGATACTATCACCTTTAATCCTACTGATTTTAAGGGTAACGCTATAATATTAGTCGTCAGCTTTATCCTTTGTATATTATTTGTTGGGTATACACAGATAACTGCAACTACTCCTTCTATCAATTCCAAAAAGCATGCCTATTCCAACACTATATCTGAGCTACGCAAGATAGAACTTAACGGTCGAAATGAATGGATCAGCATCCGGGGAAATGATAAAAGTAATCCCATTCTTCTCTTCTTGGCGGGTGGACCTGGGGGTTCACAGATGGCAGCAGTACGTCATAAGCTCTCTAAGCTTGAGGCGCATTTTGTCATAGTAAATTGGGATCAGCCTGGCTCTGCCAAGTCTTATAAGGCAGGTAAGGATATCACTATACAGGACTATATTGATGATGGATATGAGTTGACTAGATACTTATGTAAGGAATTTGACCAAGAGAAGATATATCTCCTCGGTGAATCCTGGGGCAGTGCTTTAGGAATTTTCCTAGCTGATAAAGCCCCCGAATTATACCACTGCTTTATTGGCACGGGACAGATGGTAGCATTTTTAGAGACCGAGCGTCTTGATTATGAGCTGGCAATGGAAATTGCGGAGGAAAAGAATGATACTAAGAAGCTTAAAAAGCTAAAGGAAAATGGTCCTCCCCCTTATTATGGTAAGGATGTAACATGGAAAAGCTCAGAATATCTAATGTATCTTAGTGGATACATGATGAGAAACCCTAATATACCCAATAGTGGATATAATACATTTAGGGATTTACTCTCAGAAGAGTACGGGATAATTGATAAGGTTAATTATTTTAGAGGTATCATAAGCACCTTCAATCATGTGTATCCTCAGCTATATGAAACGGATTTACGAAACAATTATACCAAGCTTGATATTCCCATATATTTTTTTACAGGACGTCATGATATCAATGCTCCAACCTCCCTGGTAGAGGATTATTTTGAGTCACTTATCGCACCTTACAAAGAAATTGTATGGTTTGAGGCTTCAGGTCATAGCCCCTGGGCTAATGAGACTGATAGATTTATAGAGGAACTTCTAAGAGTAACTGATCAATTCGCCGATTAAAATAGCAGGTACCGTTTACATATTGTAAACTGTACCTGCTACCAATTTAGTTTAAATATCTCTTTAAGGTGTCTCTGACTGCTCCTTTACCTGCAATTAGTTCTAGGAACATTTCCTCAATCTTTTCTCCTAAGCCAACCTCATATAGGTTCACAGCGAAAATCTTATCATTGGATAGGATGGGCTTTAGTATACTTGTATCTAGTGAGCTGTCCCCAAGCTTAACATCCTTAACATATCCCATCAACTCATCCAGTAAAGGATCTGAACTAGGAGTAAAGGGATTACCCTCATCATTGATTCCCATCAGATATCTGCACCATCCTGCTATTGTCAAGGGAATAAAGGTGAGGTCTGTAGCCTTAAGAGTAGCGCTATCTCTATATGCCTTAATAGTCTCTCCGAAGCGAATCGGAATCTTTTGTGAGGTATCTGTTGCAATTCTTTGAGGAGCATCCGGCATAAATGGATTAGGTAAACGAACCTCTAGTACAGCCTTTATGAAATCCATAGGGTCTATAACTCCGGGATTAACAACCACAGGCATGCCCTCATCATATCCAATCTTATTGATTAGCTTGACCAACTCAGCATCTCGCATCTCTTCCCAAATAGTAGTATAGGATAAAACACAACCGAATATTGCCAGGGATGTGTGAAGAGGGTTGAGGCATGTGCAGACCTTCATCTTCTCCACCTTGTCAACCGTCTCTCGATCTGTGAAAAGAAATCCTGCCTTTTCAAGTGGAGGCCTTCCGTTGGGGAAGGTGTCCTCGATTACAAGATATTCTGTCTCTTCTGCATTTACAAATGGAGCTGTATAGGTATTCTTGGATGTGATAATCAAGTCAGTATCCTTAAATCCATCATCCTCAAGAAGCTTCTTTACTTTATCGTCTGGTCTTGGGGTTATCTTATCTATCATACTCCAAGGAAATGCCACCTTGCTCTTATCCCTGACATAATCAAGGAAGCCTTCCTCCATAAATCCATTCTTAATCCAATGCTGTGCATAGGCTTCTACTGCTGCAAATAGCTTATCTCCGTTATGGGAGCAGTTATCCATGCTCACCAAAGCTATAGGAAGCTTGGCGGGTTGTAATAGATAGGGCGAACCAAGATATCTCTCATAGAGCAGTGCTGTGACTTTACCCATAAGATGTACAGGCTTTTTATATCCTGAACTAAAATCATTAGCTACTAGGCCCAAATATTCATCTCCCGAATCAACCAGGCTATAGCCCTTCTCCGTTATGGTAAAGCTTATCATCTGTAAGGAGGGCTTTCGAAATATTTCCTTTAAACGCTCCCACTCTTTATCCAATGATACATCAGCGGCTATGGACTCTACAACGCTTCCGATAACCTTCTTTTCAATTTGTCCATCAGACTTAAGGACAACCAAAAGACTTAAGTCATCATAAGGCTCATATACTTTTTCTATTATTTCATAGTCAAAGCCCTCACTGACAATAACACCTCTGTCATAGCTTCCCTCATCAAGCATCTTCTGAAGTCCTGCTGCCGGAAAGCCACGAAAGATATTTCCTGCTCCAAAATGTATCCAGCTAGGGTTATCCTTAGTCGCTTTTCTTACGCTATCTCTATCATACTTGGGAAGCTCATAGCCCTTATCCTGCCATGAATCTTTATAATTAGTAAGTCTCATATTTGCTACCTTTCTTTATATCAATCTCTATGTCCATAAGATTATTTGCTATCATTTTTCCTGATGGCTTCCCACAATCCATTGAGGTATGCCACCCCTAGTGCTCTGTCGTATAGACCGTAACCCGGCCTAGCCTGCTCACCCCAAATCATTCTGCCATGATCTGGACGTACTATTCCATCAAAGTCGATATCATGTAATGCCTTAACTATTTCATACATATCGAAATTACCGTCTGAAGATAGGTGTGAGCTTTCATGGAATATGCCGTCACTATCAAACTTCATATTCCTTAGATGAGCAAAGTGAATTCTCTTGCTTATCTTAGGATTTCTAATGATATCAGGCATATTGTTCTTCAGATTACTTCCTAAGGATCCAGAACATAATGTAAATCCATTATAAATGCTGTTATTTAATGAAGCTATTTCCTCTAGTGCCTTCTCACTTATCACAATCCTAGGTAGACCGAATACACTCCATGCAGGATCATCAGGATGGAGCGCCATCTTAATCTGATACTTTTCACATACTGGCATTATGGCATCCAAGAAATATTTCAAATTAGCCATAAGCTTCTCGGCTGTCACACCCTTATACTTCTCAAATAAACCCATGATCTCATCCTTACGGTTTGGCTCCCAACCCGGAAGGATAAAACCTCCGCTTTCCTTCTCAATTCGCTCGAACATCATCTCAGGCTTTAAGCCCTTAATCATATTCTCATCATAAGCTAGCACATGAGAACCATCCTCAAGCTCCTTAGCCAGATCTGTTCTTGTCCAGTCAAAGATTGGCATGAAATTATAGCATACCATGTGAACATCAGCCTTACCAAGATTCTCAATTGAAATCTTGTAATTCTCGATATATTGTTCTCTTGAGGGAAGTCCTATCTTAATATCCTCGTGAATATTAACGCTTTCAATTCCCATAAGCTTTAGGCCTGCTGCCTCCACTTCCTTCTTAAGCTCTAATATATCCTCCAACTTCCATTCCTCTCCGGCAGGAATATCATGCAAAGAAGAGACCACTCCAGACACTCCTGGTATCTGCTTGATATCCTCCAATTTTATACTATCATGTTTTTTACCAAACCAACGTAATGTCATATCCATAAGCTTGATTCCTTTCTATTTTATGTTGTTATTATCACTCAATATTAGGTAATGTAGTCAGTATACTAATTTGAATAGTTGTTTTCAATAGGGATAAGATTAATTTTGAGGTAACTTACAGCTGTGGAGAGCATGTAAGGCGAACGCTTTTACGTTCGCCTTATCATTAATTAATTTGCAATTTTACAGTCTGGCTCGAACGCATTATTTTACTAAAAGGTTTCTTGCCTGTTAGCCTTATGCTTCTTGCATCTGGTTGGCTTGTGCCAACGTATACCTCGTATTCGCCTTCGTGTATTATCAGGTTTCCTTCATTATCATAAAGTCCAAAGGCTGTATCTTGCAGTTCAATTGAAATTGTTTTTATTTCGCCTGGATTTAAGAATACCTTCTTAAGTCCCTTAAGTTGCCAGTTCGGCGCACCCTCTTGTTTAACCTTAACATAGACCTGTAATGTTTCTGCACCTGGAACACTTCCCGAATTTTTTAAATTAGCCGTACATAGAATTTTCTTGACCTGAGCTATCTCTTCTCCATCTACCGATACATTAGATAACTCGAAATCTGTATAGGACAATCCATATCCAAACGGATATAGTGCTTCTTTACTCATATAACGGTAGGTTCTTTCCGCCATATTATAATCTGTAAATTCAGGAAGCTCTTCTGTGGTACGATAGAAGGTTACGGGTAGCTTTCCCTCTGGTGAATAATCTCCAAACAGCATCTGAGCAATCGCTCTTCCGCCCTGCGCTCCGGGATACCATCCTTGGATAATAGCAGGAATATGCTCATCTGCCCAAGGCACACTTAAAGCACTTCCGGATAGTAGTACAAGTATAATTGGCTTACCACTCTTATATAATTCCTTTAATACGTCTTCCTGAAGCCCCGGTAAGTTAAGGCTGTTCTTATCACCACTGGCGAACTCATTTCCTTGATCACCCTCTTCACCTTCAAGTCCAGGATCGAGTCCTAAGCAGGCGATAACAACATCACTCATATCACATACCATTCTTGCTTCCGCTACTCTGTCATTTTCCATTCCCAGTGCCTGAGAGGATTTCTTAAAGAGATGACAGCCCTCTGAGTAGTAAACTCTTATCTCTTCTCCAAGATATTCCTTAACTCCTTCTAATACAGTAACATATTCAGAAGCTGTTCCCTCATAGTTTCCTACCAAGGCTTTTCTGTTATCTGCATTGGGTCCTATAACTCCAACTGTCTTTAATTTAGACTTGTCCAAAGGAAGAAGCTTATCCTCATTCTTTAATAATACAATAGATTTTCTTGATGATTTTATATTCAGTTTTAAATGTTCCTTAGTATCCACCTGGTCATAGCTAATCTTGTTAAATGGTACCTTATCCGGATTATCAAATAACCCAAGCTTCATACGTGTAGTAACCAGCCTTATAACAGCCTTATCAATTGTCTTTTCCTCTACCAGTCCATCTCTGACAGCTATTAGCAGGTTGCCAAACAAATTGCCGCAATTAAGATCGCATCCATTGTTCATAGCAAGGGCAACAGATTGGGCAGGTGTGGAGGTAACCTTATGATGCTCGTGGAAATCCTTGATTGCCCAGCAATCTGATACTACATGTCCCTTAAATCCCCATTCATCCCTAAGGATGTCCTTAAGTAAGATCTTGCTACCACAGCATGGCTCACCATTTGTACGGTTATATGCACCCATTACCGCTTCAACATCTGCTTCCTGAACACATGCTTTAAATGCAGGCAGGTAGGTTTCATATAAATCCTGTGTAGAACATTCAGCATTAAAGCTATGCCTTATATCCTCAGGACCTGAATGAACTGCAAAATGCTTAGCACATGCAGCTGCTTTCATATATTTGTTATCATTACCCTGGATACCCTTAACGAATCTAACTCCAAGTCTGGAGCTAAGATAGGGATCCTCACCATAGGTTTCATGTCCTCTTCCCCATCTGGGGTCACGGAATATATTAACGTTTGGCGACCAGAAGGTTAATCCTTTATAGATATCATAATCACCGTACTTTTGCTGTGCATTAAATTTCGCTCTGCCTTCTGTGGATATAGTATCTGCCACTTCTTCCAAGAGTTCCTCATCAAATGTTGCAGCAAGCCCAATTGCCTGTGGAAATACTGTGGCTACTCCCGCACGGGCTACACCATGTAATGCTTCATTCCACCAGTTGTAGGCTTTTACTCCAAGCCTTTCTATGGCTGGGGCTGTATGAAGGGTTTGGAAGACCTTTTCTTCCAAGGTCATTCTGGATACCAGATCCTTCGCTCTCTCCTCAAAGTTAAGTGTTTCATCTAAATACGCTTTATAATCCTGCATACAATCTCCTCCTGTATATTATTAGATACATAAGCTTAGATAGGTGATTATGTTTCCTATGTAGGCCAATATATTTTCTTTCATTTTCATAGGTTATACTATATTCGTATGTTTTATTAGTTACAATACGGCTATTTCATTAAAAATAGCCGTATTGAAGCTTTAATTTAATAATACATTACATAAATCTTTACATCTTTATACCTGATTGAGCAAGGCTTTCTACAAAACCCTTTTGAGCGACAATATATATGATAATTAATGGTAGTATAACCATTAATGTCCCTGTAGATATTATAGCTTGTGTATACGCTGTAGTAGGAAACTGCGTTCTATTACTTATATTCTGAATATGTGTCATAAGGCTATCTGCCAATCCCGCTACTGCATTAGATAGTAAATTGAATTTACGCAGAAACAATGAAGAATAGAATGAATCTGTCCACTGCCATACATATGAGAATAAGAAGATAGATGTCAACATTGGCTTAGCATCTGGAAGCATGATAGTAAAAAATGTTTTAAACTTGCCACAGCCATCTACATAAGCAGCTTCCTCCATCTCCTTGGGTATTCCTCTAAAATATTGTCTAAGCATAAATATGTATAATCCATTTTTTAGCCCCATAGCACCTGCACTAATCATTAAGTATGGTAGTATAGAGTTTAGCAGGTTAAGAGGCTTTCCAGCTATCATTTTAAATATTCCAAAAATATCAAAATATCTAAAATTAAGATACAATGCAGTAAGAATGGTCTGAGGTGGAATTACTATGGACAATATAACAGCACCAAATAACAGCTTCTTCCCGGGAAAGTTATACCTAGCAAAGCCATAGGCTACTAGGGTTGTAGCTGCTAACTGAATTAAAGCGATCAGCAATGATATCCATATTGTCTGCACAAGTCCCTTAGGAAAATTCATTAACTCACTTGCCATATCATAATTAGCAATCGACCAGTTTCTAGGGATGTTTATAATGGTGGCATCATATAGATCACTCTCCTCCATAAAGCTTACGGAAATCTTACCAAGTATCGGCTGTAAAATTAAAAATACCAGTCCAAACAACATAATTGCCCTACAAAGGTTAAATACCTTTCTACCAATTGTTTTTTTAAGCAAATATCCGTTAGTAAGCCGGTTTCTCTCCCAAAAGTTCTTGAAGGATTCGTTCTTAACATGTTTTACCTTATTCGATTTTTTTGATAGAGCATTCATTTTAATCATAATAGTATACCCTCTTTGATATAATCCATGATGTGATTGCAATTATTACGGCAATTACCGCAAAGTAAGTCCATGCCATTGCTGAACTCCTACCATACTCTAACGCAGGGGTCATGGTTTGCTTTATATGATTCATTACCTCATTATCTGACCTAACGAAGAAGTCAATGATTGAATATATAACATTTACTAAAATTAATGAGCTAACCATAGGAAATGTTATTTTCCAAAAGGTTTCCCATGCAGTAGCACCTTCAATTTTTGCCGCTTCAAACATGCTAGCTGATATTGTCTGAAGGCCGGATAGGAAAATGATAATTTGGATACCCGAAGACATGGCAATATCATATACACGATCTACAGCATCAAATACATATTGGATCGGTCCTAGGTATGCACCTTTGACAAAGAACATACTTTTCACCACTTCTGTAATACTGGTTGCGTTTGAGGTATCCGCTATAATATCCTTTAATCCCTGCATAAGTGTATTATTTGTTTCCAGGCCTACTAACACACCTGAAGACAGGATAACAGGTAGGAAGAAAATTGCTCTTACTAAGCCTCTGCCTTTAAATTCTTGATTCAGTACGATTGCTATAAAAAAGCTAAATACTATAATAGATGGTATAGTGTATATCATTTGCCATAGCTCATTCACCATTAGGGGTACAAACTCAGGATCTACGGTAAAAATATATTTGAAGTTTGCAAACTTAACAAAGTAATATGCAATACCTTCTTCAAACTTAACTGTAGAAAAAGCCATCCGCAGCGATTGCATCATAGGTACTATAAGAAATAATAGGAAACCGATAATAAACGGCGATGTAAACAAATAACCTGCTACAGCATTTTTAAAGGCCATACTCTTTGGCTTCTTTTGCTTACTCTGCTTTGGTTGTTTTTTTATTTTTTCCATTAATGCTTACCTCCTTCCACAAAATAATCCTTCGCTGGAACATCATTGCCCTTGTGGGTGTAAGCCCTCTCATTGTAGTTCACAATAACCTGTGTACCATCCTCATATTGTGTCATGTATACGCCTTTTGCAATCTTCTGATGGTCTGTAATAAACTGATTATTTAGATGTCCGAAATCCGTCTTCATCTTATTATATAAAATCGTTGCATCATCCTTTAACACTCTAAAATCTGATGAAAAATACTTTGTATAACGGCTGTCCTGTAAATCGAACGTTTCTGCTTCCATAAAGCAAAATTGTAAGCCTGCGCCTGTTTCTATGGTCTTAAGTAAATTGGTTTCCGAATTTGGAGACAGGTTGATAGGTGTACCCGCATAGGATACAAGTCCATGAAGTGCTATCTGATAAAATGGTATCTCCTCATCAATAATGTTATATCCCTTTGTCCTCAAATTAAGATCAATTATAAAGTCTGCATATGGAACAGCATACATATTACCTGAACGCACCATTAAATTATACCCATTTGAAGATAGCTCCTCCAGCTTCTCCATCTGCATATTCTTTACCTGTTCTCTTGATACAATATTCTTTCTGTTATAATCAGCACTTAAAATCATACCGATATCATTAAATGCAATACCATTAGCATTATACTTTGTTATACCATTAGCATAGTTATCAAAGTTTTTCATGTAGTAACCAGGTTTAGCCAGATTGTAAACGTATAAGTCATCTTCAACACCATAATAGACTGGATTATAAGGTGTCAGCTCTACCAGCTTACGATTCACAAACTTGGCAGAATCCCTAACCGCAATAAAATTATCAGTTGATGAATTATTGTAAACAAATTGTATGGATGTAGCTAAGAATAAATTTACATCATTATCGTTTGCATAGTTTACAAGCTTTCTAAAGTCTTTCTTACTGCCAAGCTCTGATACCAATTTAACTTTATTAGGTGCTTTATGAAGAATACCTCCGTTAAACCATCCGTTATAATTGATACTTAAGTCTGTAAAGCCGGCTTCCTTAAGCTCTTTAATTATTCCTAAAGCTTCCTCATATGAGGTAAGCTCATAAGGCCTTCTTACAGGAACCCCCATATAATGCTTTGTTCTATCAATAGCTCCTATAATCTCCACTGCTACTGGGAAGTCCGACTCGGTGTTCTTTGACATCATAGGAAATCTATCCATAAGATACTCACGATAAGCAGTTGCCATAGACACATAATCATCATCATCTAATAAAATGTACCTTTGCTTCAGTTCCTCATCAGGAAGTTTTTCTTCAAACATCCGCACTGTTCTATCTGATTTAGCAGTTATATCCATTATCTCATCATGGATAAGGTTATAGTTTGCTGCCACATAGTTATAATCATGAGAGCTACCACTAACACCAGCTTCAACATATGAATAGGAGTTGCCTTCTTCCAGAATGCATAAGAAAGAAGAACCATTATTACTAAGACCGAATATCGGCATATTAGCTCTGTTTTCATCAATTACCGCATCACGGCTAAGAGCATAGTCCCAACCATACAAATCACTCTTATAGTTATTCTGAGATTGCTTCTGATTATTAAAATTAATAATCGCACCTGAACCGTCAGGCACAAATATGAAACCCTCATCAGTTTTACCAGCTGCACCAAAGTATGGTAGTGGTCTGATTTCAACTATAGGATAATTGTTTTTATATTCAATATCCTTAAGGGGTATTTGAACCTCAAAACCATCATCAGTTAATTCATATATTATTGATATATTAAACACCGGAATTTCTTCGGTAGATGAAGACCCATATCTTGCTGCATCGATTTCATAGTCTTCTGCCGTATAGCCTGCCTCTGCGAACTTCTCCTCCGCCATTTCAATCAAGTAGTCCGGTGTTCCGTCCATCAAAACATATACCGGCTCTACTTCAAGGTCAGGATATGCAGCTATCAAGGCATCTTTATCATCTGTTTTCCTTAATTTATTAAGATCATAAGTTCTGTAGCTCATACTAATCTGGCTTTGGGCTGACTTACTCATCTTATCATAGAATTCTAGGAACCTGGATTGCGGTACAGCCTTAGGTATATAGTAAATCTTATTAACATTACCTACCGTATAATCTACCTTAATGCTATTATCCTTAATTTCATAAGAATAGTTTCCCTTTTCTATACTAAGACCGTAATTGTTCAGTAAAGTCTTGCTGCCGGATTCAGTATTATAGCGTAGTGTAAATGTCGATTCCAACTCCTTCTTGAAGCCACCCTGGTCTGAAGTGTTTTCAGGATTGGAACGCCATATATGACCTGTACTCTTCTTTAAAACATAGAATTGCGTTGTTTCAGGAAAAAAGTGCAGTTCTAGGTTATCGTTTTCTATTACAACTTCTTTTTCTGTAATTTCATCGTATGAATAAACTTCGATGTTATCTTCTTCTACTTTCTTACTACATGCAGATGTCACACCTAGTAAGAGGGCAATTACAAGTAGTAACAGAAGTTTTTTTCTATTTTTCATGTGTTTTCTCCTCCCTCTTTATGCTAAAACAATCTGAATGTAGCTTCTTTATATAACGCCACAAAATAGCCTATGCTTTGTGTTATTAAGCTAAAGAACATGACTATTATGAAAATAATGATCATCATAGCCACTATAGTAAGTAAGCTTGAAAATATTGCTTTTCCAGCAGTGTAATCGTGTATCATCATCATAGCCGCAAGAAGTAAGATCACACACCATAAGGTAGAAAGATTTGCGAACACACTATAATAAGTATACTCATCATAAGAAAAGATATAGGTCAGAAATATCAAGGGAATTCTAATCAGCACATAGGGGGTTAAGGCATATGCGGTAGCCATGTAAATATGGCTAAGTTTACCCTTTCCATCCATTAAAGTGGTTAGGCTCCAGTTTGCAATACACCATACTAAGAACAAAACTGCCGATGGTAGGATTTCCATAAACAAATTGAAGTATTCCCATTGAGGGAAATAAAACGGAAATGCCGAGTATGTCCATGTCCATATCTGTGTTAAAATAAACATTAAGAAAATAACAGTGGCGGCACCTAAGGATCCACGTTTTTCATGTGTCAGGTCCCAAAATCCATCAAATGGATGAAGTATCACATATAAGCTATATCTTAAGGTCTTACCGAGGTGTCTTAATTTACTCTTATAAATCTCTGTTTTTGTGTTCATTCTTAGCCGCACCCCCTTTAAGACGTTTTCGAATTTTACTTATAGTCAATGGAACTATAACCAGTGCAACCGCACCCAAGAGTAGATATGATATATTCTCCTCTACCCATTCCTTTCTGTATTCAGTAAAGGCTTTAGAATAGTTATTGTAATCTCGCTTGCTTTCAAAGTACTTCATGGCTTCCTGATATTCGCCCGCGCGGAGGAGCGCGCGTCCGATACCTATATAAGCCAGATCATAATTTCCATTCAAATACAGTGCTTTTCTCCAATAATTCGCGGACTCCTCATAATTTCCTTCTTTATATGAGGCTAATCCTTCATTTATGTAAGAGCCAAATTCTGTTAATGTAAATCTGGTAACCGATGAAGCTCTATTATCTAATACCAATATATCTGTACCCATATGCTCGATAGAAACTGGATATTGAAAATATCCTAGCTTATTACCAAGTCCTCCAAATGCATATAACATATTACCTTGGAAGTCATACCCGAATATTCTACCTCTGTTACGATCTAAGCAAAAATACGTGTCGTTATCCAAAGGAGTAACATCTTCAAATCTGGAAGGTCCACTTACATCTCCACCTGTTCCCCACTGCAAATCACCTATGGGAGGTTCATAGCCATTTCTGACCAGTATATCCTTACCTATAGAGTTCAGCTTACGAACCGGATTAACAGTTTCCATGGTTGCAAGCTGATCGGTTGTAAAGGTAGTGGTCGTAGCATATAGGAAGTCATCCTTGTCTATGGCTAGATTACTATACTCTGTAGGAACAAATAAAATCATTCTTTCTCTTTGCTCCTTGGTCATAAGTCTCTTCCTAATCGCCTGCCAGAAAGTCGCTTTAACAGGGTTTGCTCCAGTAAAATTAGTAAACTTCCCTTCTTTATCGAATTCCATAAAGCCTTGGTTTACGTTCCCAGCCTGAACAAAAAGTCGCCCTGATCTATCTACTACGCATTTTAAGGGAATAAAATTCGTTTCACCTAAAATCGTAGGGTCTTCCGGCTTTACATAAATCTTTATTACCTTCAAATCCTCATCTGTATGTAAAACTCTGTTATTATCGGTATCGCAGATATACAAATCCCCGTTAACATCTACATACACATCTGACGGATTAAGAAATGTAATTTCTTCCCCATCATATATTGCCTTATCTATAGTACGGATTAACTCAAAGTATCTGTCTACTACTACAATCCTATTATTTCCCGAATCAACTATATAGACATATTCATCTCTTACAAATAATGATTTCGGATTATTAAAATCTCCAATTCCTAAATCAGTTCCTAGAATTAAGGCCGTAGGTGTATATGCATCTGGTGATTCAAGTTGAAAACCAAAGTATTCATAGCTATAGGTGTAGGATTCCGATTCGGCCGATACCTGTGTCCTTGGTCCAAATACCACGGATATTAATAATAGGCATATAATAAGTCTCTTTGCTCTTCTTAACATCATCGTCACCTCACTCCTTAATACCAGAACTTGCCATGGTTTCTATAATACTGCTTTGTGCAAAGATAAAGAAAAGCAGCGGAACAATCAATATGAATAGCGTTACTGCTGCACTTACACCGGCTCTTGCTATCTGTCCACCAGTTACTATCTGAGAAAGTGCATAGGGCAGTGTCTTTAGTTCTTCGTCATATATAAAGTTGGACGCCCTGGTATTCCACAAATTCAAAATCGAAAAAATTGATAGGGTTAAGGATGCCGGTTTGACAAGAGGCATAACAATCCTAAAATAGATTCTTACCTCCTTGGCTCCGTCAACTTTAGCAGCCTCAATAAGTACATCCGGTATCTGTTCCATAAACTGCTTCATAAGGAACAAACCAATCGGTGCGGCAAATGCAGGTACAATAATTGACCAGTATGTATTAACCCATCCAAGCTTAGTCATAACCAGATAGTTTGGTATTGCCATAACCTGAGGTGTAAACATAAGTGCGGTAACTACAATAGTGAAAAATGCCTTACTTCCCGGAAATTTGTATTTAGACAGTACATAGGCGGCCATGGAGGAAACCAGGAGGTGCCCCATTGTTCCTACGACTGTAATAAAAACAGTATTAAAAATGTACCTTGTAAATGGAACCCAAGTCTTACCCATTAAGACAAACAAATCCGCAAAGTTATCCAAGGTCGGCTTACTAACCCATAGCTTTGGAGGGAATAAGAATATCTCTTCTAATGGCTTAAATGCACTGTTAACTGCATATAGCAGGGGCAAGATAAAAAACCATCCAAAAATCAAAAGAACAATGTAGACGAAGAGGTCTCCCCATCTTGATCTATTCGGTTTTCTCTTTTTTAATATACTCATAATAAATCTTATCTCCCTTATTTATAGTTAAATCTATATGGATAAATCATTTAAGTTCCAACCTTGTTAAGCATAGCGCCAACTGCTTTCTTAGATAATATCATCGCTAAGAAAAGAATTGTAGCTATAGCAGATGCATATCCCATGTCAAAACGAAGTGAGCCATAATCCATCAAGTGGGTTACTACCGTACTAGCAGCATAGTCTGTACTTGGAAATCCACAAAGTGCATTAGCCACTTCGCCAACCGAGAAGGACTGAGTAATCGCCATAACGGCACCAAAGAGTAGCATTGGTTTCATATTGGGGAGAGTAATATACCACAGTTCTTGCCAGCGGTTCTTTATTCCATCCACATATCCTGCTTCGTATTGATCCTTACCCACAGTCTGAAGACCTGCTATAAAGGATAGGAAGCCATTGCCCAAGCTCATCCATAATACCACGATGATAACAACACCCATCATGTATGTAGGATCAGTTAGCCAAAATATAACATTGTTGGTAATACCCCAATCCATGAGATAAGCATTAGCCCACCCAAACGTGTCACCACTGAATAATGTTCCAAATAGCATGAACATGTTGACACCAATAGATGGTGCAAAGAATACTAACACGAATATAGATCTTAAAACCCTAGGTAACTCATGGATTAACCACGCGAATAAGAAGGACATCATATAACCTACTGGCCCTGTTATAATAGCCAATAGAAATGTATTTTGTACTGATATCAAGAATACATCATCAGCCAAAATAAGGTTAATATAATTCTGCAGTGCGATAAACTCCGGTGGATTCAATACATTATAATATGTAAAGCTGTAAAATATAGATATAACTACCGGTGTAATGAAGAATATGGTAAATAGCACTGCATAGGGTAATAAGAAAGCATATTGAACCCTGCTTTTCCAAATGGCTTTCAAGGTATATGAAGCTTGAACCTTCTTCCTTTCCTTCCATTGATCTGCTCTTGCACTCATTTTATCTATCTCTCCTCCCATCCGTTAATCCACACTAAGCCCAAGCTCTTTACGCTTGTATTTTATTTCATCATTGATAGTCCTGGTATAATCAAGTAGAGTTTCTCTTGGATCCTCCGCATTATAGATAACCTTACGGTATGAATTAATCATATGACGAATTGTAGAATATCCTCCGGCAACATTGGGGGTGCCTACTGCCCAATCCCATTGCTCTCTAATAACTGCCGCATCATCTTTACTCCAAGCCAGCTGTTCAAAAGCCACTTGATTCGCTGTAGCATATCTGGCAGCAGAGCCCATAATACTTTCAAGCTCTCTTCCGAATCTAGTATTGGTTTCAGAGCTTACCCACCATTTTAAGAAAGTCCATGCCGCATCATAATCCTCAGCATCCTTAAGGAGCATACTACATGTTCCTCCGAAAGGAACGGAATGATTGACAGTTCCATCCTCCTGAATCGTTCCGGGTACTAATGCGAATTCCCAAAGGCCTCTTATTTCAGGAGCAAATACGCTTAATGAGTTAAAAATACTAAAATCCTGTATTCCGATAGGCATTTCACCAGTACGGAATCTATTTATAAAATCATATTGAACAGGAAGGCTATAATGAGTATAAAGCCTGGTGAAGAATTCAAATGCTGCTACTGACTTTTCTGTATCCAGAAGAGTCCTTGTATTATTATCATTGTAAAGCTGCCCACCGTTTTGATATAGTAGAGACATCATTCCAGTAGTATCTGGATTCTGGATTCCATTGGTAAGCCTTTCAGGTGAGGGCATTGCAAACTCCATATTGTTTTTCTGAAGTACAGGCAGAAGCTCTAACACCTCATCCCAAGTCTCTGGTACCTCTGCTCCTATTTCCTCCATAATATCTGATCTATAGAACATTACGGCAAAGTTCTGCGTCTCGGGCAGTGCATAGATCCCGTCATCAAATTCATATGGCACAAACACGCTTTCCCCAAATTCTGATGCCACTTCATTAAAATCTTCAAATTGCGTAAGATCAACCGCCGCATCACGAAGAGCATAATCAACTGGTATATGATTCCAAACGGAAAGCGCTATATCAGGTCCTGTTCCCGCAACCACTGCAGGAAGAAGTGTATTTGCATCTATAAGCTTAACATTAACTCCAATTCCTGTGGATGGTGTAAATATTTCATCAATCATGTTCTTTAATATGGTTGATTGGTCACGGCCTGAAAGAAGCCATACATCTATAACCTTACCGCTATCATATACACTACCAAGAGTTGAGTAGTCCTCAAAGAATGATGCGGTAAAGGATCTTAACTCATGAGCCAACTTTCCTACAAAGGTCTCTTCCACATCAGGAAGCTTAGCTCCATCAGCATTAATGTATACAAAGTCAATATCTAACTGAGAATTACTCAAGTTAAGCATCGCTGTTCCAAGGCCGCTTATATCCATCTTAAAGCCTAGCATTCCTCTAGGAATAGCATCTGGATTCTTTATAAATCTTTCAAGTCTCTTTGCCATATTAACAGCAACTGCTGTATCTGCACCTCTTTGGCCTGTGAATTCCTCTAAATCCTTTACAATCCCATCAAGTACTTTTATTTCCTCCTCCATGGCTACCATAACCTCAGGATATCTTACGTCAATTCTATAATCTCTGTATTGGTCAGGTAATGCACCTGTTAGTACCAACACTTTACGGTATATTGAATTAAGACGATATATACTTTCATCAATACGAGTTAAGATATCTCCCAAATCACCCATGGAAACCTCTAGGCGTATAGTATGCTTTCCTTTAGTTAAGGGTAGTTTATAAGGAATACCATCACCATCTGAAAGTGTTGTCAGCTGCCAGCCAGTATCATATCTAAACTCAAGATTTGTAGCTTCCATAAATGGTGTCAATCCGTCTATTATAACCGTTCTGATAGATACCAGACCGCGGTTATAATTCTGTTTGGATTTAAAGGATATGTTATATAAACCATTCTCAGGAACCTCGAATTCCCATTCAATCCATTGACCAGCTACCCTCCATTGTTCTCCACCAATGCTATTTAGCTTGATCTTTGCTGGACTATAGGGCTCGGTATTAGAGGATGCCCTATCAAAAACGGCATACAAAGTCGGAGAAGAACGGTACTCCGCATCTTCCCCCTGCTTTTTATAAGAAAAATCAGGATCAATATTCTGATATTTGCTTGCATCAAAGGTTGCAATATAATCTTTATATGAAAGAAGTTCTTCCTTTTGTCCTATCACAAGGTTGCTGATTGCCATCGATTCGCTTTCAGCTTCAAGCTTAATGGTATTCTTACCTTCATTAAAATAAAAGCTATAAGGCTCAACATAATAACCCATATAATCCTTAAGATAAACGCTTTCCCATCTAGGCTCCTCTGTCTGTGTCGGACGTATCTCATTGCCTCTATTATCCTTCCGTACTTCACCGCCGTCGGTCCATATACGGGAAAAAGCCAATGTGTCTGCACCTGAAAAGGGCATCTCTCCATTTATGTACATTGCCCTCTCAATATCAATTCCTCTACCCTCTATAGGATAATAATCCAAGCTGATATTGTAGAGTCCAGCCTCGGGAACATCTACCTCCCATTCTACGAAACCTTCTTCACCAGATATGACAACTCCGTTAACCCCATGGAATTCGTCATAGGATTCAGCCTTCTCAGCCGAGGTATAATTCATAACATCAACAGCTACCTCATAATCAGGCCTACTTGCATCCTTATGTCTCTCAAGATATGCACTATAGATGTCATCTCTTCCTACAATATCTTCCGTTTCATCTGGTATCTCGCCCACATTGTCCTCATGTGAGGCTTCATAACGATCATTCATAACCTTGACATAAACTAAATACCCTATTATTGCCAATACAATAATAAGTATGAAGTAGAAACTTTTCTTTTTAAATATTGATGCTGCTGACATATACTGTTCCTTCCTTCTTTTTACATATTGTATATTTTTACTAAAATTTAACTCATAAACTATTTGTTATACAGTAACAGTCTATCCTATTTTTTGCTTTTTGACTTATCATAACTTGCGATTTTGTTATCATCTATTGCGGTTCTTATGTTAAAATAACCAAAAATCTATATAATATGGTGGAAAATCGAGTTAAGGTTTACAAAATCTTTATAGTATATTAGAATTATAATGTTAGGAAATACCTGAAATGTTATAAAATTGAATGTATAATATTAAGTATTAGATACTCTTCAGGACTAAATTGCTGCTTTTATTAAATGTCAAATAGCAATATTTACCTAGAATTTTACGTGTTTCAGAGCAACATTTGTCTACGCATAATAACGACCATATGTATTTGCCCATAGAAAGGTAAGTGATATATATGAGGATTTTAGATGGT
>CAZDWP010000009.1:0-4062 GCA_964508985.1 uncultured Herbinix sp.
AATGTATGTTTGTACTTCCTGTCTTAGATCCGGAAAAGTAGAACGCGCATAAATATCAACAATGGGTGTCAGGGGATCTTGGCACCCGATTTTTCTTTAATTACAGAATAAATTATAGCCAAGTAGAAGGCATAAGATAATAATACATATAGCTAATATTCCATTAGTAATGAACAGCATGATTGTCATGCCAATAGCAATCCAAAATAATATAAACCCTATCATTCTCTTCATATTAATCACTTCCATCTAATATTCATAGTAATATATAATATGCAGAAAATCATGGGGATATCTCATAAAATGTAAATTACAAAGTCAGGTACCTGGTACAGTAATATATTTGGATGTAAGTTGGCTATAATATGAGTAATATGCTGCATAGATTGGAGGTTAATTATGAAAGGACATATGAATACAGACATCGGTGAAATTTTAATTGATAATGAAGTGTTGGCACAATATGCTGGTGCTTCTGCGGTAGAGTGTTTTGGTGTTGTAGGTATGGCTTCAATTAACATGAAGGACGGCATTGTCAAGCTACTTAAGAGAGATAACTTAAGCCATGGAGTAAATGTTACTATTGAAGATAACAAAATCACGATTGACCTGCATATTATAGTCTCTTATGGAGTTAGTATTTCTGCAGTTGCTGATAACTTGATCAGTAATGTTAAATATAATGTGGAGGAATTCTCAGGAATTGAGGTCGAGAAGATCAATATATTCGTAGAAGGTGTCAGAGTTATAGACTGACGCTAGAGAATACTTACGGCATTTAAGGAGGAAAAATCAGTGATTGTTAAAACTATAGATGCAAAAACATTTCAAAAGATGTTTCTTGCAGGAGCAGCTAGCATAGAGGCAAAAAAAGAATATATTAATGAGCTTAATGTATTCCCAGTTCCTGATGGTGATACAGGAACGAATATGACCTTGACAATTATGTCCGCAGTAAAGGAAATCAATAATTTGAATAATCCCTCCATAGAGGAATTATCAAAGGCGATATCCGGTGGTTCATTACGCGGCGCCAGGGGGAATTCTGGGGTCATCCTATCACAATTATTCAGAGGATTTACTAAGGAAATAAAGGATTGTAATGAGCTAAATGTTACGGTGATAACAAATGGGCTTATGAAGGCTGTTGAGACAGCATATAGAGCAGTTATGAAGCCTAAGGAAGGAACAATCCTTACTGTCGCCAGAGGTGCCGCTGAGAAAGCCGCACAACTTGCTCTCGAAACAGATGATGTAGTGTACTTTGGCAAGGAGATAATTGCACACATGGAGGAAGTATTAGAAATGACTCCTGAGCTACTTCCTGTATTGAAGGAAGCCGGCGTAGTTGATTCAGGAGGACAGGGATTACTAGAAATCGTTAAGGGAGCTTATAATGCCCTTCTTGGAAAGGAAATAGCCCCTAAAAGCATAAAAACAGAAGAGACTTTGTCAACCGGTATTAACATTGATAGAGTTGCCTTAGAGGATATCAAATTCGGTTATTGCACCGAGTTTATAATCATGGTTGAAAAAGAATATAACGATAGTATAGAGATAGATTTTAAGAAATATCTTGAATCAATCGGTGATTCCATTGTAGTCGTATCGGATGATGGCATTGTAAAGGTACATGTCCATACCAACGACCCTGGTCTTGCAATCCAAAGGGCATTAACCTATGGCTCACTGACAAATATGAAGATTGACAATATGCGTGAAGAGCATAATGAAAAGGTAATAAAGGATGCCGCTAAAGCAGCAGAAGCAAACGCACCAAAAGAAAAGCCTCTGGAGCAAAAGCCCAGAAAGAAAGCCGGATTTATAGCTGTATCTATGGGTGAAGGCTTGGGTGAGATTTTCACCGGACTTGGTGTGGATTATCTGATTGAGGGCGGTCAGACTATGAACCCCAGTACAGAGGATATGCTTAATGCAATTAGCGAAGTAAATGCAGATACTATCTTTATATTGCCTAATAACAGTAATATAATACTTACTGCCGAACAGGCAAAGCAGTTAACTGAGGACAAGAACATTGTTGTAATCCCCTCAAAGAATGTACCACAGGGAATAACAGCAGTTATTAATTTTGTTTATGATAAATCTCCCAAAGAGAATGCAGAGAGAATGACTGGAGAAATGAAAAAGGTTAAATCTGGTCAGGTAACCTATGCTGTTCGTGATACTAGTATTGATGGTAAGGAGATTAAGCAGGGTAATATTATGGGACTAGGAGACAAGACAATTCTGTCTGTAGGTGAAGAGGTTAGAAGCACAACCATCTCCTTGGTTGAAAATCTTGTCGATGACGAATCTGAGTTAATCAGTCTCTATTACGGAGAGGAAATATCAGATGAAGATGCTAATGATATCGCAGATGAACTGATGAATTTATATCCGGATTTGGATGTTGAGGTTCATTACGGAGGTCAGCCTATATATTACTATCTTTTATCAGTTGAATAAGTAAATACTAACTAAAGAAGAAAGATACTATAAGTGGTTCGCACAATGACGGGCCACTTTTTATCTTATACTAACACTATATAACAGAGAAAAACAAGAAGAAATAGGAGGGTGAAAATGTATAAGACTCCAAGACCGGGAGAAATATTTTATCTTACCAAGGACAAACCCTATCAAATTATAACATTGGGAATACATAAAGAAACCTGTGAAAGCATGGTAATCTATCAGGCATTGTATGATGATTATGGAACATACGTATTGCCCCTATCAAAATTCATGGATGAAGTTAAGGAAGAAGTTATTACCGAAAGACCAAATAGTGATACAGATACAAATCAGAGTAATAAGAAGCTAGAGGACGCATTAGATGTCCCCCAGCAAAAGGATGATTCCCAGGGTAAAGTAAATGAAGTTTTATTAAGCTTTTTGGATGCGGATAGCTATAGCAAAAAGCTAGATGTAATAACCTCTAATACTAATGCTATTGATGACAGGCTTATTAATGATATGGCGGTTTCATTAGATTGTACGGTAGATGATGGACCAATTGACCAAAGATTACATGGACTTATTTACTGCTTAAAGCAATTGAGTCGTTTTGAAGTAAAAAGATTAAGATAAATTCTTTTGAAAACCATATCAAGGTAAAAGGAGAATAGAAGAAAGGCTACTAGCCATACTTATTATGTAATGGTAGCAGCCTTTTATATTATATAAGGGTAGATAGTATCTATAAAATATCAGCTTACTCTAAGTTCAGTTTCCTCTTGAAGATGTAATTAGTTCCATAGAAGAATAATACATTACATATAAGAGAAAAGATAATGCTGAAGGGGAATACTAGCTGAGGAATTGCTTCTAGATCATCTAATGATGAACCTGCAATACGAGCCCAAATCAAAAGAATAATTGTAACTAAGATCTGGATAATCGTAGAGATTGCTATATAGGATACAAATGATCCAATCACCTTGTGACCATTAAACAAGTGTCCTATAGCGATTGATACATAAATAAGCATAACTTGTTGTATCAGGCTTACAATCATCATGATAATGAATTCTACTATAAGTAATACATAACTGCTTCCAAAGCTAGCCTTCATTCCTGTTAAGGCCATATCTATAAATTCTCGAAGTATCCCCATGTTTTTTGAGGTTCCCAGCATAACTAGTAATGAACAAGCTACAACAATTATGCTAGCAATATTCCACAGAGAAGATACAATAAGCTTTGCACTTATAAGTTGTGAGGGTTTAGCAGGTAGTGTAAACATAAGATAACCCTCGTCAGACATCAGATTCTTATAAAAACGAAGTATCATTATTACAAATGTTACTACTAGAGTTGCTATAATAGACAAGGTATATGCTGTTATCGTAAATCCTCTAATGACATTTAGCGGCCCGTCTAATATTTTAATAGTGTTTAATACTCGATTAACAAGAGAGAGTATTAGTATAATGATGTATAATGGCAAAAACATTCTTCCTGTAGCATTTAACTCATGCTTGATTAATTTTCCTAACATTTGAATACCTCCCTGAACAATGAATCTATGGATTTGCCTTCCTTTTCACGGATTTCATC
>CAZDWP010000009.1:4162-20881 GCA_964508985.1 uncultured Herbinix sp.
GGAAGGAAGGAGATGATTTTCTTGCTTTCTACCCCTGGCTCCATGCCTGCTATAGTAATGCTTCCTTCATTCGGCACCAATAATCCATTAATAATTTTGATTAATGTGGTCTTTCCGCTACCATTAGGACCCAAAAGTCCAATTATCCTGCCCCTCTCCAAGCTGAGATTTACATCAGAGAGAGCAGTGGTTGATCCAAATTTTTTAGTAAGTGACTTACAATCTAATATTACACTCATATCTAACTCCTATCTGCGTATTACGCTATTTAATATTATTCTCTGAAACTTTATTTACATAAGCTATAATTTCATTTAGCTCTAATCCTAGTTGCATCATCCTGTCTAAAAACTCCTGTATAATAGTTGTAATGTACTTTTCTTTAAGCTGCTTAATCAGTTCTTCATCGGAGGTTATAAACCTGCCGGTGGTTCGATTGGTATAAACTAATCCATCTCGTTCCAATTCTGCCATTGCCCTTTGCATAGTGTTTGGATTTACCGTAGCCTCGGTAGCCAAATCCCTGACAGAAGGAAGCTTATCACCGGGCTTATAATTACCGGAGATAATTTCTGCTTGGATTTGTTCTACCAGCTGTAAGTAAACGGGCTTATCGGTGTTTAGTTCCCATTGCATGATAAACGGCTCCTTTCTTTCGACTTGTGCTATTGTCTTAGTGTATTAGTGGCTTAATACAATAATACACTAAGACGTTAGCTTTGTCAATACCTTTTTTTATGAAATAATTAAAAAACATTTGTTCGATTAAAAACATTGAATTATCACCAAAATATGTTATACTATTAGCAACAATTATTTACGGAGTGTTGACAGATAGTGGATCATATGAATGATAATGATAGTAATACTAATAAGAAATATGAATCATATAAAATCCCCGATCGGAGACTGTTACAGGAAGGCGGGGCTACTAAAGCACAGCCTCAAACTAAGGGAAATACACAAATATCATTTTCTGATGGATTGTTTTATGAAATTGAATACGATAACAGCCCAATTCCTGGAGCGGGGAAATTCGTTTTAAAATCTCAGAAAATCGTAGCACCTGAAACTGATGAGAACCGAGAACTATTCCACAGTATGAGGGACATTGCAAGGCAATACCCCTTGCCGTATTTGAATTCTTCGAGGTTCTTTGATAGGAGAGTACAACAAGGTAATGCAAGGATTTTTTATAAACAGGCTGTATTTATGAAGGATTTCGAGGATGACTATCCTGAGCAAGCTTCGTTTTCATCATATTTTCCTTATTATCAAATGCTAGGCTATGAACAGCTCAGAACATTTTTTACCTGGCGGACTAATGTAAGAAGAGGTGTTGTAGATAATATATCCCTTTCTTATATATATCTTTATATCTACGAATTACTTAACAATATTGGGGTAGACAGCCCCGAAGAAGGCCTAGAGAGGTTAATGTCCTTTTGGATTTCCTTTAAGATACATGATTCTTCAATTGATAAATACCTTATAAGATGGCTTAAGGATTATCATATTTATTACGATTTACCTAAGACATTTAAAGAGTTTGTGGAAGAGAACAATCTAACTAAGCATTATCCGAATATTGCAGATTGCCAATACAGCTTTGATTTGTTCTGCGCCATATCAAAATACGACATTCGTAAATCTGCATTTTTTACAGAAGATAATAGCAAGCTTGTAATCGACTGCTTTTATTTTGTTATTAAGAAGATCAGCCAAGAATTTGAGCTTGCAGGTATTCGCTTTCATGACGCCTTATTCCACCCGACCAAAAAGTTAGCCACCTGGTCTCCTTTTAGGGGTGCACTTTTCTTCAACTGGCTAAAACAGCCAGACAGAAGAGTTGTATTTTCTGAAAATGAAATCTATGTATGCAACAATAACGAATGGAAATTTAGTCCCATCATCACAACGGATAAAGGCAGACAGTTTATAGGTTATGTGATGAAACAGATGGAGTCTGAATTAAGGAAGGTCACGAAATACAAGTATAAAATCACAGCTAATATTGATATGATGAATCAAGAAACACTCAGCAAGCTACAAAGCTTCGGAATATTAATTGAAAATATAGTAAAATCTGCGACTATTGAGTTCTACAGGGAAACAACCAAGACGGTTGTAACAGTGGACCACGATTCCTTAGCTCGTATAAGGCAGGAAGCCTACTCCACTCAGGAAGCCTTGATTGTCGAAGAACAAAAGGAGGCTACCTTTTTCTCTCAGATTTTAGAACACTCTGTTACAGATCCAAGCAATACGGGAATATATGATATGGATCAAAGTGATGTAGAAGCATGTGATACAATGTCTACATCAGAATCTGACATTTGGGTTAACTTGGGACAAGCCTTAAGCGAAAAGGAATTACAAGCTCTTGTTGTAATTTTACAGGGTGATAGTGGTGTATTTGCTAGTATAAAGGAGTTTGCAGATCACAACAATATAATGCTTGAGGTTCTTGCGGACGGAATTAATGAAAAGGCAATGGATTATATCGGTGACAATATCATAGACGATGATTTTATTATATATGAGGACTACGAAGAACAAGTAAAAGGAATGGTAGAACAAGATGACTAATAAAGTACCAACAAGAATAGCAAATATATTAATCAATGCATTAAAAGGCGGTGTGGTGCCCCGTGTGGGACTCGAATATATAACCGTAGGACGAACCCAGGAGATTGCCACTATCCTACATGATATAGATATGATTGAGCAGGGCAGCGCATCCTTTAGGTTCATAGTCGGCAAATACGGAAGTGGGAAGAGCTTCCTGCTTCAAACCATACGAAATTACGCTACCGCCAAGGGCTTCGTAGTGGTGGATGCCGATTTATCCCCTGAACGAAGGTTTGCAGGGACTAAAGGACAGGGACTGGGCACATATAAGGAATTGATTCAGAATCTATCAACCAAGTCAAAGCCTGATGGCGGTGCCTTGCCACTGATTCTTGAAAAATGGATTTCGGGTATCCAAGCATCGGTCAAATTAAATTCTGATGTCACAGGTGAGGAATTCGACAAGCAGGTGGAAAAACAGATATATGCTGTGGCCGGGTCTTTAGAGGGCATGGTCAATGGCTTTGAATTTGCTAAAGCTGTTGTAACTTATTGGAGAGCATATCAGGAAGACGACTCAGAAATGAAATCAAATGTACTCCGTTGGTTTCGCGGTGAATATCCCACAAAGAGGGAGGCCAAGGCCGACCTTGATATTAATTTCATAGTTAACGATGATACCTGGTACGACTTTCTTAAGGTGCTTGCGGCCTTTATGGTGGGTGCAGGATATAAAGGATTATTGGTAATCATTGACGAATTGGTGAATATTTTTAAGATTCCGAATTCGATTACCAGAGCTAATAACTACGAGAAAATTCTCACCATGTATAATGATGTTCTTCAGGGTAAAGCAAAGCATATTGGATTTTTGATGGCTGGGACACCACAGTGCATAGAGGATAAATATAAGGGTGTGTTTAGCTACGAGGCTCTGCGTTCCCGCCTGGCTGAAGGCCATTTTGCCACTGATAGGTTCAAGGATCTTTCGGCTCCTATTATACGGTTGCAGATGCTTTCACAGGAAGAAATGTATATCTTAGTAGAGAAGCTGAGAGATATTCATGCTCAGCTATACAACTATGTATCTATGCTAGGACACGATGAGCTTATATACTTTCTGACAGTAGAGTATAACAGGGTAGGTGCCCAGACGCACATCACACCCCGTGAGATTATAAGAGATTTTATTGAACTGGTTAACATCTTATATCAGAATCCGCAGCTGAATGTTACTGAAGTTTTGGGAAGCAACAGCTTTGAGATGGCAAAGGGCGGTCTTTCTGAGGAAGATATACACAGTGACTTTATAGAATTCGAGGTATAAAGATATGGATGTATTTAGTAGATTGGCTCCCTTTATTCAGGATTTTATCTATCAAAGTAAATGGGAGGAGCTGCGAGGTAATCAAGTAGCCGCATGTGAAGTAATTTTTGACAGCGATGATAACCTCCTCTTATCCTCAGGCACGGCTTCGGGCAAGACTGAAGCTGCTTTTCTGCCTGTTCTAACAGAACTATATAACAAGCCTTCACAATCGATTGGTATTATGTATATCTCACCCTTGAAGGCTTTGATAAATGACCAATTCAAAAGGCTAGAGCAGCTACTTATAGATTCCCATATCCCAGTAACAAAATGGCATGGGGACGCATCTGTGACAAAGAAAAATAAATTGATAAAGGACCCTAGTGGAATACTACAAATCACGCCGGAATCACTGGAAAGCCTTATTACTAATAAACGGGGTGCCTGTCTGAATATGTTCTCAGATTTACGCTATGTAATTATAGATGAGGTCCATTATTTCATGCGCGATGTCCGGGGCATCCAGCTTTTGTGTGTTCTTGAGCGCTTGAAGAAGCTAACGGGTGTCAATGCTCGCCGAATAGGTCTTTCGGCTACCTTGGGTGATGTTTCTCTTGCTCAGAATTGGTTGAATACAGGTAGTGGAAGAGAGTGCGCTTCTCCCATAACTGACGAAGGTAAGAAGCGAATAGGACTTCATATAGAACGATTTGTAAATTATGCTGAAGAGCGTGATACAGAGAACAATGGCTCGGGAGACAATACAATCACTACAGGCGGAGATATAGGTGACCGTGAGCATTATGAATATCTTTTTAAGAGAACTCTTGATAAGAAGACAATTATATTCACTAATAGTAGGGAAGAAACCGAATATGTAATTGCGAATCTGAAGGAGATAGCCTTGAAGAACAAGGCTCCCGATGTCTATAGGGTCCATCATGGCAATGTTTCGGCATTAATCAGAGAAAATACCGAGGATGAAATGAAATCTGCCGATGAGAAAATTGTCACAGGAGCCACTGTTACATTGGAGCTTGGCATAGACATCGGTTCGTTGGACCAGGCTGTTCAGATTGGTACTCCATATAATGTTTCTAGCTTTGCTCAAAGGTTAGGGCGTTGCGGTAGGCGAGGACAGATTCCTCAGCTTTTATTTACATTTGTAGAGAGTATTAAGATTTCTTCAGCCGATACGCTGGGTCCAATCAACTGGGATTTTATTCGTACTATCGCCATTATTCAGTTGTATATCAAAGACCACTGGATAGAGCCCATTCCACCGCTAAACCATGCATATAACCTTTTATATCACCAGACCATGAGTCATATTAAAAGTAACGGTGAAATGTCTCCCGCAGCACTGGCTCAGGACATGCTATCCTTAGGTTGCTTTAAAAACATTTCTCAGGATGACTATAAGCAAATGTTATCAAATTTAATCCATATAGAACAACTTCAAAAGACCGAGCATGGTGGACTCATCATTGGCAGGGAAGGTGAGAAGATTATAAACAGTCACAAATTCTTGTCTGTTTTTATTGCCCCCGAATACTTACTTGTAAAGGATGAAAACCGTACCATTGGTACTGTTGATAAGGTCTATCCAGTCGGTATACGCTTCGCTCTGGCCGGACTTACATGGGAAACCATTGATGTAAATGTGAAGTCCAAGGTCATATTTGTCAAAAGAGTACCCGGCATATCTGTAGTGGACTGGGACATAGATTTTGTTAACGAGCTTCACACTATACTTGTAAGGAAAATCCGTAGTGTTTTGCTTTCTGATGAAGCTTATCCCTACCTAAGTGAACGCTGCAAGGAAAGATTAACCGAGATTAGGTACATTACCCGTAACAGCGGTATACTAAAAAATCTTGTGACACCTCTGTCAGATAAAAAATATGCTATCTTTCCCTGGGTAGGCACACGTCAACTGACAACACTAAATTATGCTTTAAGGTATAGGAGAATTAAGAGCAAATTGCCTTGGCCAACCTGTGTTTACCTTGAGGTGATTTATGATGGAAGCAAGGAAGAACTGGAGAACATTATAAACGATATTCTTCATTCTGATCTTGATTTGTACGATTTGCCCTTACCCGATAAGATACAGATAGACGGAAAATATAACGAATTTATTCCGCCGAAGCTTCTGAGAAAGCAATTTATTGAGGATTACCTTGATTTTGAAGGAATGAAAAATGACTGTTCCTGTAGTACCAACGTACGAAAAGAAAACCCATAAGAATAATTGCAGTAACAAATAGGCCGCCTTCTGGACCGAAATCCCCGCCATTAAGAATCGTATTCTTATCATAGACGGTAGTCCATATTCCACTGGTATTCAGTCCGCTGACTTTAAAGCCGAAGATATTTCCTTGAAAATAATTCCATGTGATGTGAAACCCTATTGGCATCCAGATGTTCCCTGATTTCAAAAACATATATGCAAATAATAAACCGACCAAGAAGAGATTAAGATAAGCCAGCAGGCTGATTCCAGAATTGCCCGAATGCATGACGGCAAAAATGACAGCAGAAATGATTATAATAGCAGGAAGGCTTCCGGTCTGACGGAGAGTGGACATCACAAATCCGCGTCCATAGATTTCCTCCGCAAATCCGACAAGTATAAATAATAGCAGGTATATTATCGTGTCGAATGAAAAGTGGGGAACCCAGGTTTCTACTGTGGCATTTCCTGACAATACAATTGCACCGAAAACAATGCTCATGGAGACAATTCCGAACAAGAGACCGATAAAGAAATCCCTGAAACACTTGATAAATGAAGGAAGACCCATATTACCAAGTTGACGTTTTATGATGAACCTCCAAGCTATAATCGTAGTTAAAATTATAATGATTTCCTGCAGAAATAACATCACGGTATTTATTAGGTCCATTACCCTTTTACCCTGTACTGAAAACTCCATCGTCATAGGATTATAATCACCGCTGCTAACCAACTGAATCACAGGAATGATACTGATAAGAACGGATACAATAGTAATAGTTCCGAGCATTACAGCAGAAAGGGCTGCTATTTTCCAGCCTGAGCGAATCTTACCTTCTTTATTTTTAAACATAACTACCTCCTAAAATAAATTCAATTTGTATTTAAGACACAATTTTACTAATTATAACATTTGCGGCCATTAACATCAATTACCAATTTAATGATAGCTGATGCATTTAGCCCTTTTTTATTGCTTTTCCAAACTGCTGATATGGTATATAATAGAAAATATGCAAGGGCTGATATAACGGAGAGAACAACATGGATTATAATGATAGCATAGTTAAAATCAAGGGAATAGGTGAAAAGACTCAAAAGACCTTTAATAGAATCGGAATAGAGACGGTACAGGATCTATTGGAGCACTATCCAAGGGATTATGAGGAGTTTGGTATGCCTGTACCCATTGCCCAGGTAAATGAGGGAAGCGTGGCTACTATAGAGGCATATTTGGGTGTTACACCAAGGCTTAAGCGTGTGCGACATTTGCAGATACTGAATGCTCAGGTAAGGGATAGCTCGGGTACATTACTTCTTACTTGGTTTAATATGCCCTTTTTAAAGAATAAGCTTCATATGGGAACCCGTTATTTATTTAGGGGTAAGGTGAACATTAAGAACGGTGCTCTTATTATGGAGCAACCTAAAATATACAGTAAGGAAGATTACTATAAACTATTAAAGATACTCCAGCCCATTTATCCATTAACCGAGGGCATTACCAATAATATTATTATAAAGTCAATGCACCAGGTGCATGATAATCTGGAGTTTGCAAAGGATTATATTCCTAGAAAAATCTCTAGGGAGTATTCCTTGATGGATAGGACAAAGGCTCTAAAGGAAATTCATTTTCCTAAGGATAGGGATAGTATGAAAAGAGCAAGGGAAAGACTGGCATTTGATGAGTTTTTCCTATATTCCTTAGCTTTAAGAAGAATGAGAGACAGTAAAGTCTTAGCCCATACGGAATATCCCATGAAAGAGATAAATGAGTGCGAGGAGCTTATAGAGTCACTACCCTATAGCTTAACAAAGGCTCAGCAAGTAGTATGGAATGAGATCAAAAGCGATATGACATCAAGGCTTTCTATGAATCGCCTTATTCAAGGTGATGTGGGCTCGGGTAAGACTATACTTGCCATTCTCTCTCTTCTTATGGCAGTAAAGAATGGATATCAAGCAAATATTATGGTACCTACTGAGGTCCTTGCTAAGCAGCATTATAGAGCATTTTGTAGCCTACTTTCTAATTTCAATATAAGAGTATGCCTGCTTGTAGGATCCATGACAGTCAAGGAAAAAAATGAAGCATATGAAAGAATTCGGGAACACAAAGTTGATATTATTGTAGGAACCCATGCATTGATACAGGAAAAGGTGATTTATGATAATCTTGCTCTGGTAATAACCGATGAACAGCATCGTTTTGGAGTGAAGCAAAGGGAAGAGTTAATGACCAAGGGAAATAAACCTCATGTACTTGTTATGAGCGCAACCCCTATTCCTAGAACTCTTGCGATTATATTATATGGAGACCTTGACATATCCATAGTTGACGAGCTTCCGGCAAGAAGACTTCCTATAAAGAACTGCGTTGTAAATACAAGCTACAGACCTACGGCGTATAGATTTATTGAAAATCAGGTTGCTATGGGTAGACAGGCTTATATAATATGCCCTATGGTTGAAGAGAGCGAAATGATAGAAGCAGAGAATGTAATAGATTATACGCAGCAGATTAAGGAGACTATGCCATCTAATATATCTATAGAGTATCTTCACGGTAAGATGAGACCTAAGGAAAAAAACAATATTATGGAAAGATTTGCAGAAGGTGATATTCAGGTTCTAGTATCAACCACCGTTGTCGAGGTGGGTGTAAATGTGCCAAATGCCACTGTAATGATGGTGGAAAACGCAGAGCGATTCGGGCTAGCACAGCTTCATCAGCTAAGAGGAAGAGTCGGTCGTGGTGAGCATCAATCCTTTTGTATATTCGTATGTGGGACCCAGAGTAAAGAGGCTAAAGAAAGACTAGAGATACTTAATAAGTCCAATGATGGATTCTATATTGCTGAGGAGGATCTAAAGCTAAGAGGACCCGGAGATTTGTTTGGTATTAGACAAAGTGGAGATCTGGAGTTTAAGATAGGAAATATATATACGGATGCGGCTATACTTAAGCTGGCTGCAAAGGCGGCCAGAAGCTTAAATGATAATGAAGCGGAGAAAATCTTTATTGATAATCCTCATTTGGAGGATAAGATTCTTAATCAAACCAGCCAAACACTATGAAAGAGAAAGCATAGAAGAGGTATATCATGATAACAGTAGATAAGCCAAATGAAAGAAGTAAAGATTCATTATTATCCCTAGTAATTCCTGTGTATAAAGAAGGAAGCCATATCAAAAGTACGATTAAGGTCATTGAAAAGGTATTGATAGAAAATCATATCATATATGAAATTATCCTGATTGATGATGGCTCTACCGATAATACCTGGAGTGAGCTTAAGAGCCTTGCAAAGGACAGCGACAGATATTCAATTCTTAGGCTTAGCAGGAATTTTGGTAAGGAATCTGCCCTATGTGCAGGACTTGAATATGCCAGTGGAGATATGATTTTAGTTATGGACTCAGACCTTCAACATCCTCCCGAGATAATACCTGATATGGTTAATGCTTGGCTTAAGGAGGGTTATGATGTAGTAGAGGGAATTAAGCATTCCCGTGGTAAGGAGAATTTTATATATAGGGCATGTGCCAAGCTTTTCTACTATCTGATATATAAATCCTCTGATATTAATCTAGGAAGAGCATCGGACTTTAAGCTAATGGATCGAAAGGTTTTAGAAGCGTGGAAGGAGTTACCTGAGCGTGCATTGTTCTTTAGAGGAATGTTGGCATGGCTGGGATTTGAACGCAAGGAAATTGAATTTGATGTAGCAGAGAGGGTTAATGGTAAGACAAAATGGTCACTTCTAAGGCTAATCCGTCTTGCTGCTAATGCTATTACATCATATACATCTGTACCCCTTCATTGTATAACATTACTTGGTATCATTATGTTCTTTGGTGCGGCTATAATGGGAGTGCAGACTTTATTTATGAAATTATCCGGTAGAGCCAGTGATGGTTTTACTACCGTTATTCTACTTCAGCTAATAATTGGGAGTGCTATTATGACCAGTCTCGGTATCATAGGTATATATCTTACCAAGATATATAAGGAAGTGAAGTCAAGACCAAGATATCTTATATCTGATTATATCAGAGGTGGTGATGATAAGTGCTAGGTATAATATACCTCTTGCTTTGTTTTGGCGTGGGGTGGGCAATCTGTAGCTTATGCTTTCCCGGGCTGCATAGGATTACCCTGTCCACATATGATAAAGGAGACCTTAAATTAAGTCCATATATATTACTCTTGCCTGTATGGTTTATAATAGGTGTACTTAGTATGACCTGGTCGGTCTATCTGATTGCATTAGCAGCTTCCCACCTGGAGGAGCCTCTTATAATAGCCAATGCAATTATTATACCCTTAGCTTTTGTTTTCTTCACTTTTATTTATTACTTTAAAATTATTAAGAACAAAGAGTCAATACATCCAATGCTATGTGAGGATAAGAAGACCAGAGTTAAGGAATGGATAGTATTTGGATTTGTGACGCTGCTAGCATTCATTCTTATGTGGTCAACATTTTATGTGAAAGATGGACAGCTTAATATAGGAGTATCGGTATTCAGTGATTTTTCACCACATATAGGCATGATTAGATCCTTCTCCTACGGTAATAATTTTCCTACATCATATTCTCATTATGCAGGAGCGGATATCAGATATCATTTTATGTTCCAGTTCTTAGCCGGAAACCTAGAGTTTCTTGGGATGCCAATTGATTATGCCTTCAATATTCCCAGTATATTAAGCTTTAT
The DNA here is from genome assembly GCA_964508985.1 of uncultured Herbinix sp. Classification (GTDB taxonomy): domain Bacteria; phylum Bacillota; class Clostridia; order Lachnospirales; family Lachnospiraceae; genus Mobilitalea. Next base: position 15,007 of record CAZDWP010000009.1, read on the forward strand.
AAGTGCATTTATGCTCTTATATGTACTAACCCTAAAGATTACAGGAAGAGTAATATCCGGACTGCTTGCTTTGCTATTCTTTGCCTTCAGAAGCGGCAAGGCACTCTTTTTATATATTTCTGAAATACCCAAGGGTAAGAATATAATTAAAGTTTTATGGGATAATACCAACTTTATCGGAGATACACCCCATGAGGATTGGGGTTTGTGGAATCTGAATGTATATTGTAATCAAAGGCATCTTGCCTTAGGATTGGCGGCCATGTTCTTTGTAATTATTATGTTTCTTCCCCACCTTTACGAGATGTTTGAGAGGCTAAGAATAAATAATAAAGCCAATAAAGCCGGTAAAGCTGGTAAAGCCAATATAGACAATAAAACCAAAATAGACAATAATGACAGTATAGACAGTAATTGTGGTATGATATGGATTAACTTACGGTTAATATTTTTTAGTAAGGAAGGGTGGAAGATTAAGAGTGTACGCTACCCAGTGGCATTGGGTATTTTGCTGGGAGGTCTTTCTTTTTTTCATGGGTCTGCTGTAATAGGATGTATCCTGGTCTTATTTGTTATAGCCATATTCTCTAATAGAAGATTGGAGTTTCTGATTACAGCTGTGATTGCAACCTTACTCTCAATGCTTCAAACAGGATATTTTATAGAGGGAACTGCGGTTTCGCCCAAACTACTATTTGGATTTATTGCAGAGAATAAAACAATATTTGGCCTGGCATCTTACTTAGAAAGACTTCTTGGAATTCTGATTCTAGTAATTATAATAGCCTTTATATTTGGAAAGCATATAGAACGATATCTAATATTTGCTTTTATTGCACCCTTAGCATTTGCAGTTACTGTATCCTTAACCGTAGATGTTACTGTCAATCATAAATATATTATGATGAGCTGTATTTTGCTAGGAATATTCGCCGCTTTGTTAATTACAAGGACTCTTGATATGAAGAGTTTAGTGTTTAAGACTGTGGGAGTAGTGCTTATTATTATGATGACCTTAACAGGCATATATGATTTTACGACGGTGCTTAGAAAGAATTCTATTGAAGGCAAGATAATTCTAAATATGGAAGATCTTACTACGGACTTTATCAGAGAAAATAGTGATTCTAAGGATGTTTTCCTTACTGATGCCTATGCTATTAATCAGGTGGTCTTTGGAGGTGCTATGCTTTATCAGGGACATCAATACTATGCGTGGTCTGCCGGTTATGATACTGATTATAGGGACATAATGGTAGGCAGAATGTATGGGGCTGACTCGCCGACAGAACTTGATAATCTGGTGAAAGAGAATAATATCAGCTTCATTATTATTGATTTTGGTAATCGTAGCAGCATGCAATATGAATTAAACGAGGATAATATTCGCTCTACCTATGAATGTGTATATGAGACTGGATATGGAGACTGGAATATATCAATCTTTGATACGAGTAAAAGATTAGATTATGTCATGGATTAGAACCTTAATATAAATATCAAGACAAGTTAAAAAGGAGATTGAAAATGAAATTCAAATATGTGATAGTAGGTGCCGGGTTGGCAGGGCTGACTATGGCCGAGAGGATTGCCAATGTACAGGGTGAGAAGGTATTGGTGATTGAAAAGAGAGGCCATATTGGCGGAAATATATATGATTCATATAATAATGATGGAATTCTGATCCATAATTATGGACCTCATATCTTCCACACTAATGACAGTGAGGTATATCAATATTTATCTAGTTTTACAAAATGGAATGATTTTTGGCACAGGGTGCTTACCTATGTAGACGGTAATCTTGTCCCGATGCCGATTACGGTTGAAACCATCAATAAGCTATATAATCTTAATCTTGATTGCTCACAGGTAGAGGGGTTCTTAAAGGAACAGTCTGTTCATATCGAAGAGGTTAAGACCAGCAAGGATGTTGCCCTAAGCAAGGTGGGTCAAGACATTTATGAGAAGATATTTGAGACATATACCAAGAAGCAATGGGGAGTAGACCCTAAAGAGCTGGACACATCGGTTATATCTAGAATTCCTATTCGTCTTAACAGGGACACTAGGTATTTTGCCGATAAGTATCAGGGGATGCCAAGCTTTGGCTATACTAAGATGTGCGAGAACATGGTCAAGAATAAGAACATAAAAATCATGCTAAACACCGACTATAAAGAAATCATTAACAATATTGAATATGATAAGATGTTTTACACAGGACCTACGGATGAATTCTATGATTATAAGCATGGTAAATTATCTTATAGAAGCATTAGCTTTCAATTCGAAACCATGGATAAGGAAGAATTTCAAGAAGCTCCTGTTGTGAATTACCCAAATGATTATGATTATACCCGAATCACCGAATTTAAAAAGCTAACATGGCAGGATCACAAAAAGACCACTATTTGCAAGGAATTCCCTAGTTCAGAGGGTGAGCCCTATTATCCATTTCCAACAAAGGATTGTAAGGCACAGTTCGCCTTATATGAGAAGGATATGAAGATGGAGGAAAAGGTAATCTTCCTAGGTCGCCTTGCAGAATATCGCTATTACAATATGGACGCAGTTGTGAGAAGGGCACTAGATATATTTAATAATATATCGTAACGGAAATCAAACGGTACCAGGTACCGTTTGATTGGTACCTGGTACCGTATAATCAAAGGAGGGAGTATGGATAAATTATATATAACTATTCCTGCTTATAATGAAGAAGAGAATATTGAGTCTGTTGTAAATGACTGGTATCCGATTGTAGAGAAGATCGGTAATGGCAGTAGGTTGCTTATAATAGATGACGGTAGTAAGGATTCTACTTACGAACTCATGAAGGAGCTGGCTAAGACCCGTGAAGCCTTTGAGCCGCTTACTAAGCCTAATGGAGGTCATGGGGCAACGGTTTTGTATGGATATAAATATGCAGTAGATAAGGGTGCAGATTACGTATTCCAGACAGATTCAGATGGACAGACTCTCCCAGGTGAATTCTGGCAGTTTTGGGAGGAAAGAGGAGAATGGGACATGGGTATAGGTCAAAGAAAGGGAAGACAGGATGGCTTTTCCCGTGTATTTGTAACCAAGACCTTAAAATTTGTTCTGTGGCTTTGCTTTCATGTAAGAATTAGGGATGCCAACACACCATATAGACTCATGAAGGCATCTGTCTTGAAGAACCAACTTCATCTTATACCAGAGGAGTATAATCTTTCAAATGTACTTTTATCTGTTATCTATGCAAGAAGGGGTCTTAAGGTTCATTATAGACCAATTACCTTTAGACCGAGACAGGGTGGTGTTAACTCTATTAATATGAAGAGGATTTTTCGAATCGGTAGACAGGCAATTCGTGATTTTTCAAGTATCAACCAGGTGCTTAAAAAGGAGAACATATAGAAAAATAGATAGCTATCATTGCTTAAAGGGAAAAACAGGGGGTAGATTGTGAATATAATATTAATGGCTAAGAATCAGCCAATACTGGAAAAGCTATTATTGGGAGAGGATATGCTGCTATTTATGCAATGGTGGCTGTTAATTCTTATCCTAGGTTTTATATTTTTGCCTCTTTCATCTTTGCTATTTTCATCTCTGGCTGATAAGGGATATCTCTTCTCTAAAACCATAGGAATAGCAGTAACAGCTTATATAATGTGGATGCTTTCAGCCTTAAAGATCATGAAATTTACAACTACTTCATGTATTGTATCACTAGGGATTGGGCTCTTAATTAATCTGTTTATTGTGCTTTATTTTAAATATTTTTTTAAGCCTGCAGGCAGTACTCTCTATTCTGAAAAGAGCATTTTGTCGGTATATTTTAAGAAGGAAAATGCGAGAATTTTTATAACAGAGGAGCTGCTATTTTTTGTTGCTTTTCTAGTATTCACTTATATAAGGGGATTTAAGCCTGAAGCGTACGGAACAGAGAAATTCATGGACTATGGTTTTATGACCTCCATGATGAGAAGTGATTATATGTCTCCTCAAGATTTTTGGTTTAGCGGTAGCAAACTTAATTATTATTATGTAGGACAATTTATAGCTACATTTCTAACAAGGCTTTCATTTACACCGGTATCCCACGGTTATAATCTCATGCTGATGATGATTGGGGCCTTTGCATTTGTACTTCCCTTTTCCATTGTCTATAATTTGATAATAGGATATGGTAAAAAGAATGGTAAAGGCTCAGGTGCTTTTGCTACTATTGGTGGATTAATTGGAGGAGCGGGGGTATGCGTCGCAGGTAATATGCATTATCCTTTATACGGAATAATTATCCCATTCTTTAAGAATCTCACAAGCGAGGTTAAGACCCGTTATTCTTATTGGTTTCCCGATGCAACTAGATATATAGGATATAACCCTGAGACACATGATAAGACGATTCATGAATTTCCAGCTTATTCATTTATTCTTGGGGACTTGCATGCCCATGTTATTAATATCTTATTCGTTCTGACCGTTCTTGCAATATTGCTATCATGGCTATATGGGCAGACTGTCCGACATCGTATTAGCAAGAAGGTTAAGGAGGAAGTATTCAACCCGCGTATTATAATGCTGGGCTTCTTTATTGGGTTATTCCATACCACGAATTTTTGGGATTACCCTATATATTATGTGGTCTCCGGAGCGGTAATACTATTTTCCAATATGATTGAATATAGCTTTAAAGCCAAGGCTTACTGGCTTACTGGTCTACAGGGTATTGTTATATTAGTACTGGGTGAACTTTTTGCATTACCGTTTACACTACAATTTGATAAGATATCAACCTTGCCTCTTTTGGCAGAGAACCATACTCCCTTATATCAATATATGATCTTATGGGGGCTACCTATATTTACAGTATCTATATTATTAATAATAACTATAAAAGATTATTCTAGTAAAAAGAAAACAGAATCAAAGAAAAAGAAAAAAGTAAAATCAAGAATGCTAAGAACAGGCAGATTAATAGCTTCTTATATGGACTCGCTTTCAGATACTGATCTTTATGTAATTACCATAGGTCTATGCGCGATGGGACTGGTACTTCTTCCTGAAATAGTATATGTAAAGGACATATATTCGGGAGATTTTAAGAGAGCGAATACTATGTTCAAGCTGACATATCAGGCATTTATTATCTTTGGTATATGCTTTGGATATATTTATATAAGACTTTTACGATATGGTAAAGGCATAGTCAGAAGAATATTAGTTGCTATATCTTTATTTGCCTTTTGCTTAACATTGCTATATCCCATAAATGCTGTAAAGGGATGGTATGGTAATATATTCGATAAGAATGGATATGAAGGAATAGATGCCACACAGTTTATGAAGGAGAATTTCAAGGATGATTACCTTGCAACAAAATGGCTTAACGATAATGTAACAGGCACTCCTGTGGTTCTTGAGTCCAATGGTTATAGCTATACAGATCATCAAAGAGTATCTGTGATTACAGGGCTACCTACGGTCTTTGGTTGGTATACCCATGAACAGCTTTGGAGGTCTGGACCTGATACGACTGATAATATGGTTACCTCAAAGCTTAATGACCGTGCAAGTGATATCGAGACAATATATACATCTATGGATATTAACCTTGTGTCAAAACTACTTGATAAGTATAAGATTGCATATATTTATGTTGGGCCATTGGAGGAAGAGAAATACGAAAGCGTTAATCATGAGTTGATTAGGGGCTTAGGGGAAGTAGTATTCGAGAACCCTGATACGAATCCATATAGCTATAAAACCTACATTATCAAAGTGGATTAAGAGTTTGTCTAATTAAATATTGACAAATATTAGCTAAAAGTTTATGATATTAATGTATTAGTGTGAGAATGGAGTACATACTTATGATGAGAGT
>CAZDWP010000010.1:0-5067 GCA_964508985.1 uncultured Herbinix sp.
TTTCAGCCGCCTTAATTACTCCATATGCATTGGTTCCCTGCTTATCTGTCCCTGCAACTTCTCTAATTCTAGTTATGGAGGTGCTAAAGCCATACTGCTTTGATATGGTAGCTAGACAGGCTGCACCACAGTCAGTTATATCATGCTGCTTAATGCAATAGTATTTTCTAAACATCTTTATCTTCTCCGTATGCAGACTGATGCAATGTTTCTTATTCATTATGGTGTATGTTTATTCATTTACACTTTTTGTCATCTTAACACAGCCCAAACTAAAATAACATGTCGAATTTGGAAAATTTACAAACAAATTTTACCAAATTCGATATCTTTCATTTATTATTGAATATACTACAATCGTAAATGCTAGATTATTTATAAGTCTTAAAACATTTATGTTCTTATTTAATTCAATGTGTTACAATTACTTAAAAGTGGAACAATATATAAATAAAATTAACGATGGTGATAGTGTGAAAGATGAATCTTTCACACTATCGCAAAGAAAGGCACGGTTATTATTATGAGCAAACAAAACTTAACGCTACTTACAGATTTCTATGAGCTAACCATGATGCAGGGCTACTATAATAATAAGAATAATGATATCGTTATATTCGATATGTTTTATAGGGACAACCCCTGTTCTAGTGGCTATGCTATATGCGCTGGACTAGAGCAAGTCATAGATTATATTAAGAATCTTAGGTTCGAAGAGGATGATATAGAATATCTGCGTTCATTAAAAATATTTGAAGAGGGCTTTCTTTCATATTTGAGAGATTTTCATTTTTCTGGAGACATCTATGCTATCCCAGAAGGCACCGTTGTATTTCCTATGGAGCCTTTAATTAAGGTTATTGCCCCCATTATGGAAGCCCAATTAGTTGAGACTGCTATACTTAATTTTATTAATCATCAAAGCCTTATCGCCACCAAGGCCTCCCGTGTGGTATATGCTGCAAACGGAGCTCCTGTTATGGAATTTGGCTTAAGAAGAGCTCAAGGGCCCGATGCCGGAACCTTAGGAGCAAGAGCGGCTGTAATCGGCGGCTGTATAGGAACGAGTAATGTCTTATCTGCTAAGCTTTATGATTTACCTGCCCTTGGTACCCATGCCCATAGCTGGATTATGAGCTTCGAGAGTGAGCTTTCTGCATTTCGTAAATATGCAGAGCTTTATCCCTTAAATACCACCTTACTTGTGGATACCTACGATACTCTTCGCACTGGTATGCCAAATGCAATAAAGGTATTTGAAGAGTTACGTGATGGAGGAAGTATGCCCGAGAAATACGGTGTCCGTCTAGATAGTGGTGACTTGGCTTACCTATCAAAGAAGGCAAGGAAGATGCTTGATGATGCGGGCTTTACTGAAGCAACTATAACCGCCTCCAGTGATTTAGATGAATATATTATTGATTCCTTGAATTCACAGGATGCAAGAATTGATTCTTGGGGGGTAGGCACTAAGCTTATCACCTCAAAGGACTGCCCTTCCTTTGGCGGAGTCTATAAACTGTCTGCTATTGAAAAAGACGGAGAGATAATTCCTCGTATGAAGATATCAGAAAATCCATGGAAGATGACCAATCCCGGAAACAAAAAAATATATAGAGTATATGAGAAGGATAGTGGAAAAATCAAGGCAGACCTAATAGCCTTAGAGGACGAGCATCTTACATCTGATAAGCCGCTCTTACTGTTTGACCCTATTGCTACCTGGAAGAAAACCTATCTTAAGCCTGATTCTTATGTATTAAGAGAATTGCTTGTGCCTATATTCCTTAAGGGTAAATGCGTATATAATTCCCCTTCGGTTATGGAAATACGCGAATACTGTACCAAGGAACAAAATACTCTATGGGATGAATCAAGAAGACTTGCCAATCCCCATAATGTTTATGTGGATTTATCTAATAAGTTATATGAATTGAAGACAAGACTGTTAAATTCTTATAATAACAACCTATAAAATACCAAAATCTTTTATTTTATATCTAATGTTTTTTATGCTATACTATTCACGGGTCAGCAAAGCTGAGCCTTTGAAAGGGGGTAGCCTTGTGGAAAAAACTAAAATACCAATTATAATATCAACATGTATTCTACTTATGCTTATTTTAGCTGGATACTTGTTTTTCCGTAAGGATTTACCTGATAAAGATATTCCTATACATACAGGCAAAGGCATAGCTACAGCCTCTACGGTATCACCTGGCGCTATAACAATGCCTTTAGATAGTTCAAGCAATTATACATATATTCCTCCTACATATGAATATGATAATAATAAAGATAATAAAGAGGATCATATGCCAAATAATGAACCCACTAAAGTTCCATGGACCCCTGCTACTGAAATGGACTTAGACCCTAGTAGTATTACTGTATATGTAAATAAGGAATACTGTTTACCAAAGGATTATGTACCTGAAAACCTGGTGGTCACCAATATATCCTTTGATATCTCAGGTAACGATGAAAGAAAACTTATGCGCGTAGAAGCCGCCGTAGCCATAGAGAAGCTATTTACGGCCGCTTTAGAGGACGATATTACACTTTATGGAATATCTGGCTATAGATCCTATAGTCGTCAGAAAGAGATTTTTCTCAACAATATAGTTCATAGAGGTAAAAATCATACACTTAAATATTCTGCGGCTCCGGGAACCAGTGAGCATCAAACAGGATTATCCATGGATGTATCATCAAAGTCTGTTCGTTACAAACTTATAACCAACTTTGCAAAATGTGACGAGGGGATATGGCTTGCCGATAACGCTCACAAATTTGGTTTTATTATACGATATCCTAAGAATCAATATGCTTCCACTGGATATGCTTATGAGCCTTGGCATATAAGATTTGTGGGTGAGGATTTAGCCAATTATCTGTATGTCAACAATATAACCTTAGATGATTACTACAAGTACGAGCAAAGCGAGGGCTTTGATTACGAGTCAGAGTATGCGGACTTAATTAATTATAAGCCTCCTATAACTCCTACTCCTATTCCTGAGGAGGAATTGGAAGAACAAGTTCCTACCGACGATCTAGTTAATGACGGTCTTGAAGATGAGGACCTTGAGGGTGAGGATTTAGAGGATGACGGCATTGAGGATGGCGACATTGAGGAAGGCGACATTGAGGATGGCGACATTGAGGATGGCGGCATTGAGGATGGCGACATTGAGGATGGCGACTCAGAGAATGTGGACTCAGAGAATAGCGACCCGAATAATGCGGACCCAGAGAATGAGGATTCAGAGAATGAGCTTGATAATATAGATACAAGTGATGATGCGAATGGTAATGAGGGTGAGGATTTAGATTCAACAGAGAGTGTACCTCCTCCTGATAATCCTGATGCAGGCCAGATATAAGTACTTAATATACAAAAGTTTCTCTTTATGGAGGAAAGATATGAGGCTAATATTAATTCTTTTGTTTTTAATAGTGTTTTTTATTATTAGTATCCCCTTGTTTTTAATAGAATTAATAATCGGGAAGTTTAGTCATCATGCACAGGTAGCAAGCTCACAAAAAATCGTAGTCATGGCCTTTCATGTTGTACTATTTCTTGCTGGTGTAAAGCGAACAGTGGTCGGGCGGGAGAACATCCCCTCGGATGAACCCATCTTATACATATCTAACCATAGAAGCTATTTTGACATACCGATAGCTTATGTAAGCCTACCAACATTGACAGGCTTTATGGCAAAGAAAGAGATTGGTCGAATTCCCATCCTTAGAACATGGATGCACTTTTTGCAGTGTCTGTTCCTCGATAGAAATGATATAAGACAAGGCATGAAGACAATACTTCAGGCTATTGAGCAGGTTAAAGCTGGATATTCCATATTTATATCGCCTGAGGGCACTCGTAATCACGATAAGGAAATGCTACCCTTTAAGGAAGGCAGCTTTAAGGTTGCCGAGAAAACAGGCTGTGCAATCATTCCTGTAGCCCTTACCAATACGGATGATATTTTTGAAAACCATGCTCCTTCTGTTAGGTCAACCAAGGTGGTAATAGAATTTGGTAAACCGATATATCCTAACCAGCTTGATAGAGAGCAAAGGAAAAGACTCGGCTCATATGTTCAGGATATTATTAAAGAAATGTTGGACAAATACACGCCATAGTGATACAATAATCGTTGCCTAACAAAAAGAAAACCCTTTATGGGGAATAATTCAAAACTATAAGCTTAATTTAAATAAATACAAAATCAGGAGGAACATAGTAAATGGATTTCTTAACCGTATTACTCATAGTAGCAGTTGTTATAGTTGCCATATTCATAGTCCTATATTTTGTAGGCAAGAAGCTGCAAAAAAAGCAGGCTGATTCTGAAGAGCAGATGAAGGCTATCGCCCAGACATTTTCTATTCTCGTAATCGATAAAAAGAAAATGAAACTATCGGAGGCCAATCTTCCAAAGATGGTTCTTGAGCAAACACCTAAGTATCTCCGTCGTTCCAAGGTTCCTATAGTAAAGGCAAAGATCGGTCCAAAGGTTATGTCCTTGATGTGTGATGCTAAGATATTTGATCTCATTCCAATAAAGAAAGAGGTAAAGGCTGTTATCAGTGGCATCTATATTACTGATGTTAAGGGCTTAAGAAGCAATCTGGAGGCTAAGGGTGCTAAGAAGGGCTTCTTTGGCAAGATAAAGGATAAGTTTTCAAAGAAATAATAAACTATTCTAAAAATAAAATTATAATCCTCTTACCCTTTGATACATAGTAACATGGTAAGAGGGTTTTTTGTCTGGAGGATATATGCGTAGAAAAAAGAACAATTTGAACAGAGTACTTACCTCTGTTATATTGGTTATGACTTCGGTATTAATTGTACTTATAGCAATAACCTATATAGATACAAATATAATTAATAAAAATACCGAGAATGACCCTTCCATTAATATCGATGATACTTCGGACAATAATACATCCACTGATAATAACGCCTCAGAGGATGTTATAGGGGATGATACAGAGGATGTTATAAGGGATTCATCTGACCATATGCAGGAAGATACTAACGAAAATGTCGGCTCA
>CAZDWP010000010.1:5167-18638 GCA_964508985.1 uncultured Herbinix sp.
GAATGATTGGAACCTATGATCCTACTTTATTCTTATCCTCTATAGAGGAAGCTAAAAAGAACAGTGATTTCGTGGTTGCATATGTACACTGGGGCAAGGAGCGAACCCATGACCCTGTGGATTATCAAAAAAATTTAGCCAAAAAATATATAGATGCAGGAGCCGATGCTGTTATCGGCTGTCATCCTCATGTTATGCAAGGCCTTGAATTCTATAAGGGAAAAACCATTGCTTATAGCCTTGGCAACTACTGGTTTAATGCTTCCAAAAGAGAATCTGGGCTATTAAAGATCTATGTTAATCCGGATGGAACTACCGATACACAGCTTCTTCCAGTTATGAATGACAATACCTATACCAATCTTATTAAAGAGGAAAAAGAGCGAGAAGCATATTATAAATTTATGGAAAGCATTTCATTTAACGTAGAATATGATGAGAATGGATTTGTATTCGAGAAATCTAACTAAAAAATCAGCACCGGCCTCCATATGGAAAATCCGGTGCTTTTAGATAGTCTCATCAGCAGAAAGATATATGCGGTTGTCTGATATATGGCTATCCTCATGTGATAGAGAATACTCCATATTAAGGATAAGCTTTTTTTCTTTCTCTTCAATATCAATCCTTGTAGTCTGTATCTGAAAATATAGGTTTCCGTATGGTGTCTCATATACCGATTGCGTTGGCTTGCTTAAATCAAAAACCATATGAGTGCTGTTATCACCTGTCTTCATCATCTCGACTATTCCAGGTGAGATTTTTATCATATTAAGGCAGTCCACATCATTGCTTATGAATTCCTTATCAATAGTATCTGTATTCTCATCCCTTATTACAGCACTCTCCATGTATTTAAGTATATGCACATCATCAAGCACATGGTACTTTCCCGAAGCCTTAGTGGTGATTCTACTCTCCTCCTCACCATGAACAATACCCTCTATAAATATACTTACATTTCCATTCATATAAGTCTCCTAATCATCCAAGCTCTTCAATGTTAATATCTTTTGTTTCCATAACCTCACAGGGTAATATGGTATTAGCAAATTGTCTGAACTTCTCAGCCCCGTCACTTACATAGAATTTATGGTTAAGCTTAGGGGTAGCATCATTTCTCAGTCCTTGATCTGTAAGCACATCTGATAAAGATTTAGCTGCTTCATATGCGGGATTAACTAATACAATATCCTCCCCGACAACCTTACGAATAGTTTCTCTAAGTAAAGGATAATGGGTACAGCCTAGTACTAATGTGTCTATGTGCTTCTCTATGAGCGGACTGATATATCTTCTTGCCATTTCATATGTGACTGGATCATCAATTAATCCCTCCTCTATTAGGGGCACAAAAAGAGGGCAGGCCTTGCCAAATACTTGTATCTTTGGATTGGTCTCTCTTAAAAATTCACTATATATTCCGCTTTGAATGGTTCCCTCGGTTCCGATTACACCTATTCTGCCGTTTTGTGTGGTAGATGCTGCTAGCTTGGCACCAGGCTTTACCACACCGATAATAGGTACATCAACCTCCGATTTTACTGTCTCAAGTGCATATGCACTTGCGGTATTACAAGCAATTACTATTGCCTTAACATCCTTACTCATCAAAAACCTGATAATCTGTCTGGTATAAGTTATAACTGTCTTCTTTGATTTGCTTCCATAGGGAAGTCTTGCCGTGTCTCCGAAATATATAATATCTTCACCCGGTATCTGATTCATGATTTCCTTTACGACCGTAAGCCCGCCCACTCCTGAATCAAATACACCTATCGGTGCTTTATTTATCATATTAAGCCTCCTGCTAATGTGGTATATCTATGTTCATTTATCTATAATATCTATTCATTTTACTATTAAACGATACTAAGTTCAAGAGCTTTTACCCTTTTCAGTTTGTTCAGATTATAGATAAGGGTTACTGTATACCTTATGGGTTTTCAGTCAATAATAAGATATTACATTAAAATAGGAGGAAATAAATTGCTACATACGAATCAAAGCAGAAATCAAATACGCATATTGTTTTTATTAGTACTCTTAACTTCTTCTTGGGTTCTTACCCAAGCGGTACAAATACATGCGGCTAATTCCGACAGAGTGCAAGAAGGGATTGCAAGGGAAATTATTCGTTTTCATGTAGTTGCAAACAGCGACAGCGATGAGGATCAGGAGCTTAAATATCTAGTTAAGGATGCTTTAGTACAATTCTTGAATCCCTATCTAAAGGATGCCAAGAACATCAATGAATCACGGGATATTATTAGCGAACTACTACCCTTAATTCAAAATACAGCAGCCCATGTAATAGAAGAAAACGGCTATAAATACTCTATCGCAGCCTCTTTTTCTCCATGTTATTTTCCTATAAAGGTATATGGTGATTACACATTTCCACCCGGATACTATGAAGCTCTTCAAGTCAAAATAGGCAAGAGCGAAGGGAAAAACTGGTGGTGTGTAATGTTTCCTCCTCTATGCTTCGTTGATGAAACATATAATATAGTGGATGAGGATGGCGAAGAGAAGCTAGAATATCTTTTGAGCGAAGAGGAATTTGATGCCTTAAAGAATGAAAAGGTTCCTATTAAGATAAGGCTTAAAATAATTGATTATATTAAAAATCTCTTTAGCTAGAAATTATATTTGTAAAGGCTAATACCTTATGATAAAATACCATTATCTAAGACAGAAAACTTGATCTCTTAGAATACGGCAAGGAATCAGGAGGATAATTCCTCCCTTGTCAGTTATGAGATTTAATTTTTTAGATAGGAGTAATCATATGAATTCCGTAACAGTAAAGGCCTATGCAAAGATTAATCTTGGTTTAGATGTCATAAGAAAACGCCATGATGGCTACCATGATGTAAGTATGATTATGCAGACCATCGGTTTACATGACACAATAAATATTAGGAAAACAGATTTCCAGTCTGTAACGATACGCTCAAATCTATACTACCTTCCAACGGATAGAAGAAATTTGGTCTATAAGGCTGTGGAGTTATTTAGTAGCAAGCACCCTATTCGGAATGGCCTAAACATAAATATCAACAAACGAATTCCTGTAGCCGCCGGCTTGGCTGGCGGAAGCGCCGATGCCGCTGCTACATTAAAAGGATTAAACAAGCTTTTCCAAACTGATTTATCTCTAGAGGAGCTTATGAAATTGGGCGTAAAGCTAGGTGCTGATGTTCCCTATTGTCTTCTTATGGGAACAGCACTTTCTGAAGGAATAGGCGAAATACTTAGCCCCTTAGCACCAATACCAGATTGTAGTATTCTTCTCGTTAAGCCTGGTGTCAGTGTTTCCACAAAGCATGTGTATGAGAATTTGCGTCTAGATGAGGATATTAAGCATCCCGATATCACCGCTATGCTTGGCGCCCTTAAGGATAACAGCATATATACCCTTGCTCCACTCATGGATAATATTCTTGAATCTATTACCATTAAGGAGTATCCCATTATTGGTGAAATCAAAGAAAAGATGAAGGAGAGGAATGCCCTGGCTGCGCTTATGAGCGGTAGTGGACCTACGGTCTTTGGTATATTTGATAATCAACATAAGGCTGAAAAGGCGTACCGATATTTTAAATCCTCAGGCTATGGCAAGCAGATTGTACTAACAAGGCCTTACTTTCCAGAAACCATTTCATAATCTATAAGAGGCACATAGGTATAGCAAAATGCACCTATGTGTCTCTATAATAATTATGAAATAGTTTCTACTCTTTTATTGAATCTCTCCAGCTTTCAAACTTACTGATTGTGCGATCTAGGGTATCTCTACTTATCTGTGGAAGCTCTCCTCCCCATGCCTTCTCAGCTTTTTCAAAGCCCTTCTTAACAGCCGCTAACATGGCATCCGCCTGAGCTGGATCCCCTCCTGTCAGCGCCTTAGCAAATGAAAAAAGTCTTTCTGAGGTCTGCTCCACTCCCCAGTATCCGTCTACTGCAATATCCTTCTGGGCCTGTAGTCTAGTCTCTTCGTCTACCTGTACTTTACCTTCCCTAAGTAGACTATAGATATTAGTTGACTTATCGAAAGTTTCGCCCTGTCTAAGCAGCATCCTCTCTACTAAATCTCTTAGCCTATTTGCACCTGTCTCTGCCTCTGAAAGAAGTCGATCAATAGTTGCCTGATCTCTCTTGTGAACCTTCTTATCGGCAGGTGATTTTTCATATACTGCAGCCTCGTCGGTATTAACAGGGGCTAGCTCTTCTTTTACTTTTTTACTCTCTTTGTTGCTTATATAGTTGGTATTTGCATCACTATAATTTGATATCTGTTGTATACTCATATCCTATCCTCCTTTGATAGATTTTTCTCTTGTAGCTTCATAATAAATCTTTTACCATCCTTGGTAGAGGAGGTCATCCTCCTTGACTTATAGGATTAATATCCTGTATATTTTATATCGGAAGATTCTTATATTTCCTTAATAGATAGACCAGTGTTTCTTCAGGTCTGCCTTATATAGCTACGTCTACCCTCTTCATAATAATCAGCTTATCGCCTTCCTTGATACTGTCATTATCCATATCGTTGATTTCTATGATTGTATCAACAGTGGTATAGTATTTCTTAGCAATATTCCACAGGCTGTCGTCTTTTTTAACAATATATCCGACTATTCCGGGCATGGCCTGAAGCTTCTCAAGATCTAAGTCAGCCACTTCTAAATCTGTAATAATGGGCTCGGTAATCTTATCAAACACTATGGTATTTAGATTCATGACTGCTTTTACTTCAATTTCATCAGCATCTAGCATCATAACGCTCAACTGGTCAATACTGGGTCTTATCTCATAGCTACTATCCGGCTTCATACCCTTAACCTCAATAATCTGTGTAAAAGGTATTGCCCCCTTTAAGGATGAGAGAGGCCTTAAGTCATCCTCTGAAATATAAAGGATATTCAAATCAATTATTCCCTCAACCTGTAGCTCAGTATCATTAGGAATAATATCATCTATCTTAATTACACCATCTGAATGACAAATCTGCAGCATTTTAGGTTGGTTATCAGGCACACGGACGCGATCGGCAATTCTGTATTTACTATTATTTTTTATCACCAGATTCTCATATGTGGCATCTCGAACTATGGGCGTAATCTCCTTGCATGGACTATATACGTCGCAAAGAATCTCAGGCTCCTGTATCTCATAAACCTTAATAATCATTTCTAATATGACTTCTAGATCTATTACTCTTTCTTCACCATCCATATCAGGCTTGATTTCTATGCTCTTATTAAGAATCCTGAATGTAATATCCTCTACCATATCCTCATTACAGCCGTTGCAATCAACCGTTCCTCCAAATGATATCTCAGTGTCATAATATTCTATTGGGCTTTCTTCGCTTTCACTGGAGTATAGAATGAATATAGGCATATCACCCTTAATCGTAAATTTATCCTCTAGGAGTCTTACCTCCATGCTATTTAACCGTATCGCATCAAACAATACCGATATTACATTGCCCTTATTTGTAGGAAGTATAATTTCATCCTTAATACGGAAAGTATCCTTCTTATCAACACTAATATCTGTGATTTCAATTCTTTTACTTATATATCGTACATCCTCGGGACCCTCCACCGTAACTCCTGTTTCTTCATCATAAAGCTCTTCAATTCCTACGTTAAGGCTTACTATGGACTTAACACTTAATTTTCTCGAGTTAATGAGCCCTGTAGTCAAATCCTCAAGCTCCCATTTTACAACAGGGTCATCATCTACGCAGGTTAGTTCCATATTTATTACTTCATCAAATGGAATTTCACCGGAGATGTTATGTATTGGTCTTGCGTCCTCTTCGCTAAAATATAGGACATTAAAGCCCAGCTCCCCCTTTATTAAGAGTTTGCCATTCATGGCTTTAATTTCACTGATCTTTAAATCTCCTTGCTGTGTTATAATCCGATCTATATCCGGCTTGATATCAGGAACATTAAAATCATCATCCAGTGTTAGCTGCAGGGAGCTCCTACATTTTAATTTATTCATATGAATATTCTTTTTTATTAACTCCACTAATATCCCTCCTTGAATTTGGACATACGATTACATGCCTTTGACATATCATATTCATATAAAAAGGGATTTATGATTAGGGTGCCAAATAAATCATAAAATAAAAAAGCCGAAACCATAAGATTTCTTACGGCTCCGGCCTGTTATATATATTATCATTGTCTGCACAAAATAAGCTCGACATCTTTGGTTAGAACATCCGTATAGCTATAGGACATAGTCCTTTCTGGCATGTCAATGCCTCCTTGAGTCTTTACTAGAAAAATACTTGGATATGTCTCGGATATAAAACCTACTGTCTCGTCGATTCTGTGTCTGCCCCTGTTAATTCTGACTTTAACTTTCTTCCCCGTGTGGCTTTTTACTGCATTCCGTACTTTAGTTACATCCATCTGCTTCATCATATTAACTCCTTACTAATGATTCTATATCCACAGCGAGTCTTGTGCTACTATATGGACATAATACATTGATTTAATTACATATTTCATGCATCATAGGTATTATAACATAAAATTCTAATATTTGTCAACCAATTTTCTGACAATTCAACGTAGTTGGCCATATTTATCCGTAAATATGCACAGTAAACATATCCAATTTTTGTTGCTTTTTATGGAATATTTAATAATCATAGTAATATATACCCATTAGCTCTTGGCGCTAATGCACAAATACATAGGTAACAATCATAAAACCATCAGTCAATATAACGAATTTTGAAGTACAATATATGGACGAGAACAAATAAAAAGTACAAAATATAGTGGTTTTAAGGGTTTTGGTAATATTTGCATTGTTACTACTCAAATACGATCTTTTTATCTATAAACTCTAGTTTTACGACAATATATGGATAGGTCACGCCCTGTGTAACCAGATCATCCTGTGATGGACCAATTAAATTAGTATCAAAATAGATAGCATTGTCAGTAAGAAACAGATCCTCAACAGAGATACTGTATCCTCCGCTGTTTTGTTTTCCATATCCTACAACAATATATAGGGAGTCTTTATTAGAATAATGCATTCTGAAAGGTTTATCTTTCTTTTCATCTATTATCTCCTTCAGTTCTCCCGGCAATTCTGCATCTTCTACAACGGTAAATTCTAAATCTTTTAATTTTTTTATTTCCGATTCGTCCTTTTTGCATCCTGTTAATCCAAGTACAGTAATACTTATTAAAAGAAGCGTTATTATGGTTTTTTGCCTCTTCATTATAACCTCCACAAAAGATTATTATTTACTTAATCCTATGAGAGGTTTGGAAAAATAATTCGTAATCATTATATAACTCTTGCATGAAGCCCTTGGCCGCCCTCATCTATTAGTATAGTGTCACCTGTGCTGACCTCATCGCTTAAAATAAGTCTGGCACTAAGAGTTTCGACATTTTTCTGAAGAAAGCGTTTCAGTGGCCTCGCTCCATATACCGGATCATATGCTCTTTCTACAATATAATCCTTAGCATTATTTGTAATCGTAATTGTAATATCTCTATCCTTAAGCCTCTTGTTAAGGTCTTCAATCATAAGATTAATAATATTACTGATATTATCCTTTGACAGGGGTTTAAAAACAATAATCTCATCAAGTCTATTTAGAAACTCAGGGCGAAACCTAGCCTGTAGCTCTTGCATAACCAAGCTCTCACATTCAGCTCTTATATCACCACTTTCATTAACTCCATCTAGTAGATACCTAGAGCCTATATTAGATGTAAGAATAATAATAGTATTCTTAAAATCAACCGTCCTACCCTGCGAATCAGTTATTCTACCGTCATCCAAGACCTGTAGCAATACATTAAACACATCATTATGGGCTTTCTCTACCTCATCAAAAAGAATAACTGCATAAGGTCTTCTCCTGACCGCCTCAGTCAATTGACCACCCTCTTCATAGCCCACATATCCCGGAGGCGCTCCTATAAGTCTAGAAACAGAATGCTTCTCCATATATTCGCTCATATCTATTCTAACTATGCTCTGTTCATTATCAAACAAATTCTCAGCTAAGGCCTTGGCAAGCTCAGTCTTTCCTACTCCCGTTGGGCCCAAGAACAGAAAGGAGCCTATAGGCTTTTGGGGATCCTTTATTCCTGCTTTGGAACGAAGAATAGCGTCAGATACCTTTGAGACTGCCTCTTCCTGTCCAATAACCCGCTTATGAAGCTGAGATGGTAGGTTAAGCGTCTTGTTTCTCTCTCCTTCGGAAAGCTTTGTAACCGGTATTCCCGTCCATCTGGCCACAATCTTTGCTATTTCCTCTTCGCTAACACTCTCGTGAACCAGCTGATGTTCTTTATTCTTAATACTTTCTTCTTCTATATGAATAAGCTTTTGTAGTTCGGGAAGTCTTCCGTACTTTAATTCTGCTGCTTTATCCAGATCATAATTACGTCCCGCAAGCTCTATCTGCTTATGAATTTCCTCAAGCTCCTCACGAAGCTTATGGACCTTCTCCACAGACGACTTCTCATCATCCCACTTTGCCTTGGCTAAGGCAAACTCCTCTTTAAGCTGTGACAGCTCCTTCGAAAGCTCTTTCAGCCTATCAAGGCTTTGGCGATCACTTTCCTTCTTAAGGGCAGCCTCTTCAATCTCCATCTGCATTATTCTTCTTTGCATATCATCCAACTCTGTAGGCATGGAATCAAGCTCTGTCTTAATCAACGCACAGGCCTCATCAACCAAATCAATTGCCTTATCAGGCAGGAATCGATCAGAGATATATCTGTTGGATAATGTGGCTGCACTGACTAACGCTCCATCGGTTATCTTGACCCCATGAAACACCTCGTAGCGCTCTTTTAATCCTCTAAGTATGGATATAGTATCGTCTACGGTTGGTTCATCCACCAATACAGGCTGGAATCGCCTTTCCAAAGCAGCATCCTTTTCGATATATTGACGATATTCATTAAGCGTAGTTGCTCCAATACAGTGAAGTTCTCCTCTAGCTAACATGGGCTTAAGCATATTGCCGGCATCCATGGCTCCATCAGCCTTACCTGCACCGACAATAGTATGAAGCTCATCTATAAACAATATAATCTGTCCCTCGCTGCTTTTAACCTCTTCAAGTACCGCCTTTAGCCTTTCTTCAAATTCTCCCCTATATTTGGCTCCTGCAATCAGAGAACCCATATCAAGGGCAATAAGCTTCTTATCCTTTAATGAATTTGGTACATCTCCTTTTACAATCCTTTGAGCAAGACCTTCCACTACAGCTGTTTTTCCGACACCAGGTTCTCCTATAAGAACCGGATTGTTCTTTGTCTTTCTGGACAATATTCTTATTACATTACGAATCTCCATATCCCTTCCGATAACGGGATCTAGCTTTTGTTCCTTCGCACGGGCAACCAGATCATAGCCGTACTTCTCAAGCGTTTCATAAGTAGCCTCTGGATTATCGCTTACAACCTTTTGATTTCCTCTTACACCTTGTAACGCCTTAAGAAACACATCTCTTGTTATACCAAACTCCTTGAATAACTCCTTTACATTTTTACCAGGCTGCTTTAATATGCTAAGAAATAAATGCTCGACAGACACATAGGAATCTCCCATATTCTTAGCCTCATCCTCTGCATATATCAGTATCTTGTTAAGATCGTTGCTTATATATATCTGTCCCCCAGATACACTTGTTCTTTTGCCTAGTAGTCCCTTTACCTGTGCCAGAAAAACCTCTGTATTTATCTCCATTTTTTCTAGTAATCTCTTTATCAAGCTATCGTCTAGATTAATTAGGCAATATAATAAATGCTCTGTATCTATTTCTTGATGCCCATATTCATAAGCCAGCTTCTCACAGTTATTTATTGCCTGGACAGAGTTTTGAGTAAATTTATTAATATTCATATAGCACCTCCTAATTTATTTTCTCCTATAAACCAAACTATTATTGCGTCTGCCTGTTCTATTACAACTATAACACCTATATTATTGGTTTGCAAGTATTTTTATTATTTTTTAATTTTTATTAGCTTAGGTAATTATTAACATCCTCTTTCTTTACGATATATATTTTTCATGCTACAATAAATTATATTCGTATAACATTAAAGGAGCATATAAGGTGACTGGTCAGAATAAGAAAAACTTTAATTGGCATGATAAGAAAACGCTTATAGTTCTTTTTACATCTGCAATTATATTTCTACTATGTGCTATAGCTTTTTCTACTACTGTAATCATAATAGTAAATAAAAATAAAAATGATACATTGGCAAATGCAGCCGAATCTTCTGTTATAGTTTTTGATGATTCGGTTATTTTGACTGTTCCTACAAAAGAAGCAACTAATGCCCCTCTTCCTTCTACCGCCTCTACGCCTACTCCTACCACAGCTCCTACACCATCGCCTAATCCAACACCTATGCCAGAACCTACACCCACACCGGAGCCTACGCCAGAACCTACACCGGCACCAGAGCTTGCGCCCACAAAAGCCCCTACTCCAACCCCCAAGCCGAAGAAGAAAATGCCTAAACTTCTTTCTAATCCAAAAGGCAAACGGGATGAGGAAGGAAGGCTTCTTCAGTTTAAGGATTTACTTGAAGCGAACAGCCATGTGAAGGCTTGGATAAAGGACAGCACCATGGATTATGTGGTACTCCAACCATCTAAGACTAACCCCGAATACTATCTCTTTAAGGATTTCTTCGGTGATTATTATAAGGCTGGATCTCTATTCTTAGATCATAGATCCTCGATCGAGATACCTACTCAGAATTTTGTAATTCACGGACACAACATGATTTCTACTCCAGAAAAAATGTTTCATTATATAAAGTTTTATAAGGATGTAAGCTTTTATAAAAAACATCCCGTTATTTCATTTGATACTATTTATGAGGAAGCAGATTACAAGGTCTTTGCCATTATTAAGACAACTCCTAAGGTAAATAAAGACTATTTCTTTGAATACAGACAGTCAACATTTGAGGATACATCAGATTTTCTCAATTTTGTATATCAGATAAGAATTCGTTCCTTGTTAATAGTGGGTGATGTTGATATTAACGAAAACGATACCCTCCTTACGCTATCCACCTGTTCCTATGAGGTAGATAATGATTATAGAACTGTTGTCTTCGCAAGAAAAATACGAGAGGGTGAGGATTCTAAGGTAAATATGAAAACCGTAAAGGTTAATAAAAACCCCTTGTTTTGTGATGATTATTATAAACAAAACGGTGGCAAGGCACCTAAGCTGCCCGCCACCTTTGAAAAAGCTCTAGAAAAGGGAGATATCTCTTGGTATACTCCACCGAAATAATTACATCAACCCTGTGTTTATTGCAAGCCGCCTTCCTTAAACTGCTTGAATGTCTATAACCTCATACCCCACTTCCTCAATAGCTTCTCTGAAAGTATTATCGCCTATTTCCTGGCCTAACTCTACAATTGCATTCTTTTCCTCATGATTAGCCTTAGCGGATATAACTCCTTTCAATTCATATAGAGCATCCTCTACATGTTTTACGCAATGAGCGCAAGTCATTCCTTCTATAACTAATTTCTTTGTCATATTCATTCCTCCTGTGATTTATAATATTTCTTTGTCCATCTCATTATTGTCATATATATAATTATTTGGCGGGTTTAAATCTCTTTAATCTAAGTGCATTTGTTACGACGGATACAGAGCTTAAGCTCATGGCAGCTCCGGCAATCATAGGATTTAATAAAGGTCCACCAAATAAATGGAGAATTCCCATGGCCACTGGTATCCCTATGGTATTATAAGCAAATGCCCAGAATAAATTCTGCTTAATATTTCGGATTGTGCTTCTACTTAGCTGTATGGCTGTGGGTACATCCATCAAATCACTTCTCATAAGGACAATGTCTGCCGATTCCATGGCTACATCGGTACCTGAGCCAATGGCAATCCCAATATTTGCCTGAGCAAGGGCAGGGGCATCGTTGATTCCATCTCCAACCATGGCCACCTTCTTACCCTCGGATTGCAGTTTCTTTATCTCGTTAGCCTTATCTTCAGGCAATACCTCTGACATTACCCTATCAATTCCTACCTGTCTGGCAATAGCTTGTGCGGTTCTTTCATTATCACCTGTTATCATGGCTACACTTATGCCCATATTGTGAAGACCTTTGATTGCTCTTTTACTGGTCTCCTTAACAGTATCTGCAACAGCTACTATACCTGCTAAGCTATCATCTATGGCAATATACATAGGAGTCTTTCCTTCATTTGCAAGTCTATCAGAGCTTTCTTCAAAGCTTTCTAAGGAGATATTTCTTTCAACCATAAGCTTACGATTTCCAAGAAGCATAGACCTTCCTTCTATGGTTACCTCTATTCCATAACCTGGTATAGCTTTAAAATCTGAGGCTTTCTCTGTCTGTATACCTTTGTTTTCTGCATATTCTACGATGGCTTCTCCTAAAGGGTGCTCTGAACCCTTCTCAGCCGATGCCGATAGCATTATAAGTCTTTCTTCTGTTATATTCTCAGCTGTTATAATGTCAGTTACCTTTGGCTTACCTTCTGTAATTGTACCGGTCTTATCTAGTACCACTGTATCT
The DNA here is from genome assembly GCA_964508985.1 of uncultured Herbinix sp. Taxonomy (GTDB): domain Bacteria; phylum Bacillota; class Clostridia; order Lachnospirales; family Lachnospiraceae; genus Mobilitalea. Next base: position 17,786 of record CAZDWP010000010.1, read on the forward strand.
ATTGTATGAGCAATTTCCAATGCTTCACCGCTTTTTATTAACACACCATTCTCAGCGCCTTTACCCGTACCAACCATGATAGCTGTAGGAGTCGCAAGGCCTAAGGCACAGGGACATGCAATTACAAGTACCGATATAAATATAGTCAAAGCAAAGGTCGCACTTTCTCCCCCAATAAAGAACCAGGCAAGCCCTGAAAGAATCGAAAGTATTATGACTATAGGAACAAAATATCCTGATATAATATCTGCCAGCTTGGCTATAGGTGCCTTCGATCCTTGGGCGTCCTCAACTAGTTTTATGATTTGTGACAGCGCTGTGTCCTTTCCTACTCTTGTTGCCTTATAATGAATGCTTCCGTTTTTATTTATAGAGGCACCGATTACATTATCACCGCTGTGTTTTTCTACTGGGATACTTTCGCCTGTCAGCATAGATTCGTCCACCGACGTAATACCGCTTACTACAATGCCGTCTACAGGCATCTTATCACCAGGCTTTACCACTATAATATCTCCGACCTCAACCTCATCTATAGGAACTTCTATCTCACGGTCATCCTTTATAATAGTTGCTGTCTTGGGCGCGAGTCCCATAAGCTTTTTGATGGCCTCCGAGGTCTTTCCCTTCGATACGGTCTCAAAATACTTTCCAAGAGTAATAAGTGTAAGAATTACTGCGGCAGATTCAAAATATAATTCCATGGCATAGCTTGAATCACCTCTTATAATCTGAAACAGTGCAAATATACCATATGTCACAGCAGCACCGGTTCCAATAGCAATTAAGGAGTCCATATTAGGGCTTCCCTTCATGAGGGTTCTAAATCCTACAATATAATAGCGATATCCTA
>CAZDWP010000011.1:0-17642 GCA_964508985.1 uncultured Herbinix sp.
CCAGCTCTCCCGAAGCAAGCGGCTCGTTCTTCCAGATCAGCTCAGCAAACCTTTCTTCACTTTCAGTTAATTTATATTTACTCATTGTCAGCCTCCTTAGTCTATATGTTGTAGACCTCATAGGCTTAGTCTACACCCTATAGACCCAAATTGTCAACCCATATTTTCCATTTAAATATAAAATGACCACAGAACCTCAAGAATAAATTTTCTTTCGATGCTGTGGCCTTAGTATTTACCCTCCAACCAATCCTCCATTGCTTCCTCAAGCTCTTTGCTCACGCCTTCTTTTCGTTCATACAGCTTGCTAAGCTCCTCATAATCAGCACCCATAGCTAGCATCATCTCATCAATTTCACTTAACTCTGTTTCTAGTTCCCCTATCCTCTTCTCAACCCTCGCAGCAGCCTCTACAGAATTCTTAACAGTCTTCTTACCACCATCAGGTTTACGATTTATAGGCTTAGCAGGCTTTACGCTCTTATCAGCTTTCTTCTCTTCCTTAGCTGCTAACTCTTTCTCCTGCTGCCTCTCTTTATCCTTAATACTCTTATAATAATCATAATTACCAAGATAGCTTTGTAAGCCTTCCTCCTCTATAGCAATTACCCTGTTACTAATCTTATTAATAAAGTATCTGTCATGAGAGATGAATAGAATAGTACCCTTAAAAGCCTCCAAGGCCTCCTCAATACTCTCAATCGATCTAGTATCAAGGTGGTTGGTTGGCTCGTCAAGTATCAACAAATTGATATCATTATATAATAGCCTGGCAAGCATTAGGCGAAGCCTCTCCCCACCTGACAATAGCTTTATCCTCTTAAACACACTATTGCCATAGAAGAGGAACTTAGCTAGATATGCTCTCGCATCTCCCTCCAATATAGAGATATCTTCCCTGAAATATTCCAAGGCTGTAAGCTCATCATTTTCAAACATAATATTTTGTGGAAGATAAGCTGGCATTACACTGGCGCCTAGCTGTACCCTACCGGCATCGGGCATTTCCTCTTCCAGAAGCATCTTAAGAAATGTAGTCTTACCACTACCATTTGGGCCAATAAGCGCCACTCTTTCTCCATAATAAACTTCCATCTCAGCATCTTTAAATAGTGTTTTTTGCCCAAAGCTCTTTGATAATTCCTCAGCAGTTATAGTAATCCTTCCGGAGCGGTCTGCTTGCTTAAAATTTAGCTTCATATTCTGCTTATCTGTCGGCTTATCAACTCTCTCCATCTTGTCAAGCTTTAGTTGCATGCTTGCAGCTCTTTTGTAGAACTTAGTATTATCAGCCCTAGCAGCCCAATCTCTTAATTGCTTTACCGTCTGCTCCATAGATTTAATCTTCTTGTTCTGCTCCAAGTAATTTTCAAGCTGTATTCTTAACTTCTCATCCTTCTGTATCAAGTAGCTCGAATAATTCCCCACATATGTATCACTTTCCTTACCCTCTATCTCAATAATCTTAGTAACCACATTATCAAGAAAATATCTATCATGGGACACTACAATTACAATCCCTTTATAGCTCTTAAGATACTCCTCAAGCCATTCGACCGATTCCATATCAAGATGATTAGTAGGCTCATCAAGGAGCAATACATCAGGCATATCGATTAGAAGCTTTCCCAGAGTTACAGTTGTCTTTTCACCACCGCTAAGCAGATTGAATTCCTGATTTAAGAACTCATCACCAAAATGCAATCCCTTACATACTCTATTTAGCTTCTCCTCTATATTATAACCTTCCATTAATTCGAATAGAGAAACCTTCTCACTGTATCTTCTCAAGGTTCTATTCAAATCATCCCCGTTGGAGGTATGCTGCATTTGATTCTCCAACTCATGAATTTCTTCCTCCAGCTGATAAATCTCGGTAAATGCCGACTTTAATACATCAATTACCCTGGTCTTATCAGGAAACCCGGGTATCTGATCCAAGTAGGCTATAGTGGCATTCTTAGGGGTATTAACCCATCCCTCATCATATCCCGGAGGTACCGGAGCATAGGGATAGCCCGCACAATAATTCATCTTAAGAATTCCCACGATTAATTTAAGAATCGTGGTTTTGCCACTGCCATTTTCACCTACTATACCAACCTTCTCACCATCTGTAATATTGAAGGTCACGCTCTCCAATATTAGCGATGTATCAAGGTACTTTTTAACTTTATCTAATGAAATCTCCATCCTATTACACCTTCTACTTCAAGTTATATAGCTTAACAATAGCATAATTTCCTATGAAATTATACCTCAAACATTTTTATAATCATTTACGGTACCAGGTACCGTACCTGGTACACTCTGGTATTTCTTCGGCGTCATTCCAACTCGCTTTTTAAATACCTCAATAAAATAGCTCTGTGTAGGAAATGCAAGGATTGATGCAATTTGAGCTGGAGAATATTCAGAGTACTTTAACATATTTTGAGCAGTTTCTATTTTTCTTTGTTGTATATACATACTGATTGAAATGCCTGTCTCCTTCTTGAAAAGCCTTGATAGATAAGAAGGATGTAATTCTATATACTCTGCAAGCGTTTTAACTGTAATTCTTGTATTAAGATTTTTATAGATGTAATCAATACACTTTACAATTGGCTTTGATAGGATTTTATCCATTCTCAAAGCCCTCATTCTTTTTGCATAATCTAAAGTCATTATGCTATGAAGTTGTGAAATCTGCTCTATGGAGGTATACTGGTCTGCCTGCTGAATATAAAAATCACTGAGCCGATAGGCGGCTTCATGTTCCATACCACCTTCAATACAATATCTTGCAATCATAGCAACCGTAATTATGAAATGATATCTAATATTACGCACTGGGTTGTCCGACAATTGACCTAGTCCATTTTTATCTGTAAAAGAATTTTCACCATGCTTCATTACCTTTTCTATATCCCCGGATTTTACAGCTATATAGAAATCAAATTCCGGTTCATAAGGTGCGTGTGAAATATTGTCTTCACGCATTATGTATTCTTTATAGCTCCATTCTTTCTTAATATCCATATTGATACCTCCCATTACATTATTATGTCATCATTTTGATATAATCACAACCATTTTGATATACATAAGCAAATGCAAATTATATGATATAAATAAAGCTATGGAGGTAGGAGTATGAAGAAATTTAACGGCTACACAAAAGGTATAAATCTCGGTGGATGGCTATCCCAGTGCAATCATAGCCAAGAGACCTATGACACTTTTATCAATGAAGACGATGTTAAGCGGATTGCCACGTGGGGACTCGACCATGTAAGATTACCTATTGATTATGAGCTTGTGGAAACAGAGAATGGCAAGTATATTGAAGAAGGTTTCATATACATTGATAACTGCCTTGAATGGTGTCAAAAAAATAACCTTAACATGATTCTTGATTTGCATAAAACAGCAGGCTATTCCTTTGATGAATTTGAAACATCTACAGGGTTTTTTGAAAGTGATAAGCTTCAAGAAAGATTCATATCCCTTTGGGAAGAGTTATCAAAGCGTTACGGAAAATATGAGAATCGCCTTACTTTTGAACTGTTGAACGAAATCGTAGATCCAAATTTTGCAGTCATATGGAATGGTATTGCTAAGCGTGCCATAAAAGCCATTAGGCAGTATGCTCCAACTATCAAAATAATTATCGGTGGCGTTAGCAATAACAGTGTTTCTTCGGTAAAGTTACTAGATTTACCCTATGATGAAAATATGGTCTATACCTTTCATTTTTATGAACCACTAATATTTACCCATCAATCAGCTTATTGGGTTAAGAAAATGGATGCTAACTTTCACACAAGCTATCCGAATGAATTTGCATCATATATTTCTGATTCAGAACAATTCCTTCCTATTGAAAATGGTGAAATATTTAGTAATATAGGAGGGACTAAAATTGATAAGACTTTTTTTGAGAACTCCTTTTTGGATGCAATTCAAATAGCTAAGGAGCGTAATGTCGCTCTTTACTGCGGGGAATATGGTGTAATTGATCAGGCTGATCTAAACTCCACCCTCTCTTGGTATTCGGACATTAACGAAGTCTTCGAAAAGTATAAAATCGGAAGAGCCGCATGGACCTATAAAGGAAAGGATTTCGGAATAACAGATGAGCATTATGCTCCAATTCTTGATAATTTAATTAAATTACTATAACAAGTCCGATCCACATAAGAAAGTACCTATATCACCGATAAGTGATATAGGTACTTTCTATTGTTATTCCGCTATTTCTTTACAGCAGTAACCATAGTCCCTACATATTCCATAACCGGAGCTATACATTCATTACCATACTGTCCAATTATCCTCACTATTGCACTTCCGACTATTACTCCGTCACTGATTTCTGCCATAGCCCTTGCCTGCTCAGGGGTCGATATACCAAACCCGATTGCACAGGGGATTTCCTTTACCGCCTTAACACTCTTTATCATATCAGCCGATGCCATTCCAATATCTTGTCTTACTCCGGTCACACCAAGCGAGGATACACAGTAGATAAAGCCCTCCGCCTCAGCAGCAATAAGACCGACACGCTCCCTTGAGGTAGGTGCAATCATGGATATATAGGCAATACCCTGCTCCTTACAATAGGGCTTAATCTCATCTCTCTCCTCATAAGGTAAATCAGGCACAATTATCGCATCTACTCCTGCTTCCTTACATTTATATAAAAAACTTTCGGTCCCATAGGAGAACACAGGGTTAACATAGGTCATAAATGCAATCGGAACGTCACAGCTTTTTCTGATTCTCTTTACCATATCAAATATCTTATCTGTTGTTGTCCCTGAAGAAAGAGCACGATTATCTGCTGCCTGTATAACTGCTCCTTCTGCCACAGGATCGGAAAAGGGAATTCCAAGCTCAATTAAATCGACTCCCGCATTTGCCAGCTCATAGACAAGCCTCTCGGTCACCTCTATAGATGGGTCTCCCGCAGTAATAAACGGAATAAATGCTTTTCCCATTGAAAACACACTCTCTACTCTATTCATAGATATTCTCCCCCCTATACCGTGCTATGGCCGCCACATCCTTATCTCCTCTACCGGATAAATTGATGACAATGATTTTGTCCTTATCCATGGTTGGTGCAAGCTTCATCGCATGGGCAACCGCATGGGCACTTTCTATAGCCGGAATAATTCCTTCTGTCCTAGACAGATATTCAAAGGCCTCCACCGCTTCCTTATCTGTAATAGGAGCATATTCAGCCCTTTTAATATCCTTAAGATAGGAATGCTCCGGACCTACCCCTGGATAATCAAGACCCGCGGATATGGAATAGACCGGTGCAATCTGACCGTATTCATCCTGACAAAAATATGATTTCATACCATGAAATATTCCTACCCGTCCTGTCGCCATAGTGGCAGCAGTTCTGTCAGTCTCCACCCCATAGCCAGCTGCTTCACAACCAATTAACTTAACCTCGGGATCCTCTATAAACTCAGAGAATATACCCATAGCGTTACTTCCTCCCCCGACACAGGCTAGGATCACATCCGGAAGTCTACCTTCTACTTTAAGCATCTGCTCCTTTACCTCTTTACCTATGACACTTTGAAAATCTCTAACCATCTCCGGGAAAGGATAAGGTCCCATGACTGAGCCCAGTACATAATGAGTATCATCGATTCTACCGGTCCACACACGAAAGGTTTCATTAACCGCATCCTTTAGAGTCTGAGTACCCGATGTCACCTCATGAACCTTTGCACCCAAAAGCCTCATCCTAAATACATTAAGAGCCTGTCGCTCTGTATCCTCTTTTCCCATAAATATCTCACATTCAAGTCCTAATAGAGCCGCTACAGTTGCCGTTGCGACACCATGTTGCCCGGCTCCGGTCTCTGCAATTACTCTTGTTTTACCCATCTTCTTAGCAAGTAATACCTGACCCAGTACATTGTTAATCTTATGAGAACCAGTATGATTCAAATCCTCCCTCTTTAGGTATACCCTTGCCCCCTTCAAATCCTCTGTCATGTTCCCTGCATAATACAGGTTACTTGGTCTTCCAGCATACTCAAGCATAAGACTATTAAGCTCCTTGACAAAGTTCTCATCATTTTTATAGTGCTTATATGCCGCCTCCAGTTCTATGATTGCATTCATCAAGGTTTCGGGTATATATTGTCCTCCGTATATTCCAAATCTTCCTTTTGACATTTACTTCACGCTCCTAACCTTCTTAATAATATCTCTAATCTTCTCCATATCCTTCTGACCCTTTGTCTCCACCCCACTGCTAACATCTATACAAAATGGATGACATCTACTCACTGCTTCTAATATATTTGACCCGTGGATTCCTCCTGCCAGAAAGAAGTCTCGCCCTATCTCCTTCGTCAAATCCCATGAAAACTTATGTCCACTACCTCCATAGGTCTCTTTACTATAGGAATCTAATAATACATAGTCAGCAGAGCACCTTTCGGCCCTTTTGATATCCTCTATGGACCTTATTCTGAAGGCACGAATAACCGGCTTTTCTGTCATTGATTTAAGCTTCCTAATATAATCCTCGTCCTCATCACCGTGTATCTGGATCATATCGATTATGCCCCGGTCACATATGGATACTATATTGTCAATACTTTCATTTACGAATACCCCTACTGCACTTATCTCCTTATTCAAAGCCTCCTTTAGGCTTTTGGCCATCGTATCGGAGACCTGGCGTGTACTTTTTGCAAACACAAAACCTATATAGTCAGGCATATACATATTGACAGTCTCAATATCACGGATATTTGAGAGCCCACATATCTTTATCTTTGTCATTTCGCCCTCCATTTTGTAAGACGGCCCTTAATATCACTACTTTTCATCAAGGCTTCCCCGATAAGCGCTGCATTAATATTGCTCTTTCTTAACAAGCGTATATCATCGATATCTGCGATACCACTTTCAGCTACGTACAGAATCTCCTTAGGAACCTTATCCCTTAGTCTTATACAATGATGGATATCCACCTCAAAGTTGTTTAGGTTACGGTTATTCACACCGATAATATTAGCTCCTGCTTTAATTGCACTTTCAATCTCTTTCTCACAATGGGCTTCAACCAATGCCGATAATCCCAGACCTTCACATGTGTTAAGAAAAGATCTTAATGTATCAGTATCAAGCAAAGCGCAGATAAGTAATACAGCATCGGCGCCAATCAGCTTTGCTTCATATATCTGGTACTCATCAATAATAAAATCCTTTCTAAGCACAGGTATGATGACCCGACTACTTATCTCAGTAAGATACTTGTTACTTCCATGAAAGTAATCCTGCTCGGTCAGTACCGATATAGCCGCCGCCCCTGAATCCTGATACTGTAATGCAATGTCCATATAAGGAAATGTCTCCGATATAAGGCCCTTTGAGGGAGATGCCCTTTTTATCTCACAGATAAAGGACATTTCTTCTCCCCCTATAGCTTCTTCAAATGCAAATGCTTCCCTCTTGTTATGACCTCCTATACTATCCATGGCTTTTAGCCGAACTATAATGTCGTCTAAGGGAAGCCTTGCCTTTTGCTCTGCTATTCTTATTTTCTTTGCCTCTACTATCTTATCTAAAATCATTGTCCGCCCCACCCTATCAAGAATTCGATAATTTAATTAGTCTATTCAGTTGATTTAATGCTTTTTTACTATCAATTATCTCTTCTGCCATCCTTACACATTCTCTAAGAGTAATATTGTCATAGGACATATAAAGACATAAGGCAGAATTAAGAAGTACAACATCCCGTTTGGGGCCCTTCTGACCTTTTAAGATACTCAAAGCAATCTTAGCATTTTCCTCAGGATTTCCTCCTGTTAGGTCCTCCGGTTTACATAATTTAAAGCCTAAACGCCTTGGATCTATAAAAAAGCTATTGATTTTTCCTCTATTAACTTCGCATACGGTTGTTCCTGTACACATAGATACCTCATCAAGGCCATCATGGCCGTATACAACCATAGCTCTTTTCACTCCCAGATTGCATAGCACCCTCGCCAGCGGTTCTACAAGGTTTTCTTCATAGACACCTAAGAGCTGAAGATTGGCTCCGGCAGGATTAGCTAGGGGACCAAGTATATTAAATATAGTGCGTACACCTAATTCTCTCCTTACCGGTGCGGCATATTTCATTGATGAATGGTATATGGGAGCATACATAAAGCATATCCCTATCTCCTTTAGGAGTTTTTTGCTTCTTTCTATGGGTAAATCAATTTTTACTCCCAGAGCTTCTAGCACATCAGCACTGCCACATTTGCTTGATACACTACGGTTGCCGTGCTTTGCTACGGGTATCCCTGCTGCCGATACCACCATGGCTGATATGGTCGAGATATTAAATGTAAAGGCTCCGTCACCGCCTGTTCCCACTATATCCATTAGATCTACGTCGTGTGAAATCTTATCTCCATGATTTCTCATAACCATGGCACAGCCAGTAATTTCATCTATTGTCTCACCCTTCATTCTCATTGATGTAAGAAACCCTGCCATCTGAGCCTTTGATGCTGCCCCATTCATAATTTCATCCATAACCGACTTACTCATATCTAGCGATAGGTTCTCTTTATTAATTAGTTTAACAATTGCTTCCTGAATCATAGTCATCACCGCCTATCTCTATAAAATTCTTTATAACTATTTCACCCTGGGGAGTGAGTATTGATTCTGGATTGAACTGTACCCCATATATATCATGATCTCTATGCTTTATAGCCATTACCTCCCCGTCATCATCCTCCGCTATTACAAGAAGCTCATCGGGTAGCTCCTCTTTGCAGATGGTTAAGGAATGATATCTAGCTACATTCATCATCGGAGGCAACCCATGAAAAATGCTGCTCCCATTTGCAATATGAATATTACTCTGCTTACCATGCATTATCCGTTTCGCAGATATCGCTCTACCACCGAAGACTTCACAGATAAGAAGGTGTCCAAGACCAACTCCTAGTATGGGTATATCATCCCTAAATTCCTTGACAATCTGCTCACACATACCAGTCTCCTTGGGATTTCCTGCTCCTGAGGATATTATTATATGGGTAGGCTTCATAAGCCTTATATCCTGAATACTAATTTCATCGTTTCGCTTTACAACTATCTCTTCATTATTTGCTCCTACAAGCTGAACCAGATTATAGGTAAAGCTGTCATAGTTATCTATTATCAATATCATAGTCCATCAACCTCCCTTGCCTTCTGAATGGCCTCTATCAATGCTTTAGCCTTATTCTCTGTTTCCTCATATTCACACTCGGCTATACTGTCGTCTACAATACCCGCCCCGGCCTGAACATAGACCTTATCCTTTAGCTTCACAGCCATTCTGATTGCAATACATGTGTCCATATTACCGGTAAAGTCTATATATCCTATTGCACCGCCATATATGCCTCTTGGAACATTCTCAATCTCATCTATAATCTCGCATGCCTTAATCCTCGGTGCACCTGAAAGAGTCCCCGCTGGAAATACAGCCTCTAATGCGTCAAATGCATCTTTATCCTCCCGTATATCTCCCTCAACTTCTGATGTAATATGCATAACCCTAGAATATTTGTGTATCCTCAGATATTCGCTTACATTCACTTTGCCATATATTGAGATTTTCCCAATATCATTTCTGGCAAGATCAACGAGCATATTATGCTCTGAAAGCTCCTTCTCATCACTTAGTAGCTCCTTCTCAAGCCTATCATCCTCCTGCCTATCCTTTCCCCTCGGACGTGAGCCCGCAATAGGAAATGTGGTAACCTTCTTATCCTGCATTTTTATCAGGGTCTCCGGTGACGCACTTATAAGCTGCATATCATCTATCTGCATAAACACCATATATGGAGATGGATTCATCGTCCTAAGAACCCTATAGGAATTCAAGAGGCTATCATTGTATTTCGCTTCATATCTTCTCGATATAACTGCTTGAAAAATATCCCCCTTTTTGATATGCTCCTTTGTCTTTCCAACCATTTCACAGAATTCTTTCTTTGTTACATTACAAGTAAATTCTGGCCTATCATTTGTCTTAATCTTAGGTAAAGGTGTAGGATCATTAATAAGGCTGGTTATTCTATATATTTCTTCAATAGCCTTCTGGTAAGCATTGTCGATATCATCGGTCGTCATATTCACGACAATATTTATCTTCTGCTTCAAATGATCATAGGCGATAACTTTATCAAAAAGCATTAAATCAAAATCGTTACAATCATTGTCCTTAAGCTTTAGCGTCGGTTCTGTATATTCCATCATTTCATATGAAAAATATCCTGCAAATCCTCCGGTAAAGGGTGGCATTTCGGGAAGCTTTGGTGCCTTGTACTGCTCTAACACAGTTCTTAGATAGCTATAAGGATTATTATCATCTACTAGAGCCACTACTTTGTTATCAGACATTATCCTTTTGTTCTTACAGATAATATGAGAGATTGGGTCAAAACCAATAAAGGAATATCTGCCCCACTTTTCGCCTCCCTCCACGCTTTCTAAAAGAAAATATCTTTTGCTTGAATCCGATAATCTTCTTAGAAGTGTAATTGGAGTTATAATATCCGCATAAATCTCCTTACAGATTGGTACTACACGATAATCCTTTGCAAGATCCTTGATTTCTTGATAAGTAGGAGTAATCATATTCTTTTCCTTTATTTCATTGATGGATGAAAATTCCTTTCTATATGTTTTTTTGTTTGAGCCTTGAGTATACCCTTGCAGAGCTTTTTGAATATAAAGGACTTTAATTCAACAAGAAAAAGTTTCGCTTGCGAAACTCTCGCGCCGAACGCGGCCAGCTTTTGCTGGCATCTACGAAACGTGTGAGTGCGCATCCCTGCGGAGCATTTTTAATTGAATAGGACGAACTTTCCTATTCAATTAAAAAAGCCCTTGCCCCTGCTATTGCAGGGACAAAAGCTTTCACTTCTGCGGTACCACCCTAATTGTCGTATATAATACGACCACTCTTTATGCATACCATCATATGCACCCTTCTGATAACGGACAGGTTCCCGTAAGCGCCTACTCTCTAAAGATTTTGGGCTTCCCTCGCAAGTCCATTCAGAATAAACTCTGTAACCGCATTCCCACCCTTAGCGGCTCTCTGTATACATCGAATATTTCCTACTTCTCTTGCTCATCGGTTTTATTTAATAAACGGATTATATCAGGGGACATACCCCTTTGTCAATAGGTTTTTGATAAAATTATACAAATTTAACTTTTTATTGGTACCAGGTACCTATTTTACAGTAACTGAAATCTTAAAGGTTTTTATCTTTCCACTATAAAGCTTAAATCTTACCGTTATATCTGCTCCTCCGGATTTCTTTGCGATTATTTTACCTGCGCTGTCTACACTTGCAACCCTGGAATTACCGGATTTAAAGGTTATTTGAACTGCTCCTTTAGCGCTACTGACTGTATTGTCCTTTAGATTTTCCACTTGCTCTAATGTTATTGGAAGATTTACTTGTATAATAGCAGTACTGTTTTTCTTTGATCCAAGGTCTAGATTGATTTTATTTGTTGTAACACTGATTTGATTTCTTAAGGAAGTAATTGCATTGCTTCTTGCCTTCTTGGGTAGTAGAACATATTCTGAACAATGAATTACATTTATCGTTATATAGCCATTACTGTCAACCACATAATTTGAGCTGTATGGCAGTGTATCCAGCCTTCCTGTTTCGGAATTATAGTAGTATAGGTATAGCTTTTCCCCTTCAGAATATCCCATGTCCCCTACATACATCCTGATGCTTGCTTGAGCAGGTAAATCTCCATGATGGCCAAAGCTAATGACCAAGCCATTTTGACTAGAACTCATCGTCTGTGAGCTTAATCCCAATAGCTCCGAAAGCTCTTCATTATCCTCGGCTCTTTGTAAACTAATAGAAAGATCTAATTCGGATATATCATTGTTCGATGCAGCTAAATCACTTCCGCTAAAGCTCCAGGAATATTTTTCACTACCGTCTTCATCATTAACTGATATATTAAGATCCCTACCTGTATTTCTTGCGATGCTAGCTATATCCGAATTCAGTAGTATACGATTGCCTTCAATAGCATTGTTTTGCGTCATCTCATTTGGTAATGTCACACTAATATTTGTACTTGTAACTGCATCATCCTGCATGGATTCTGTTAGCTCATCTGATCCAATAGGAATGGCCACTAACAGTCTGGATGTATTGGACGCATTATTTAAGGCTTGAAGTGAATTCGATGTGATTTCGATTGATACATTAAGTGAATTGTTCTGCTGATTTCTTTCAATTGTCATTGATACCTCAGCATTCATATCCTTAACAGGACCTATAGGTACCGGTGGTGTTATACTACCATTATCTCCGGCATCTGCATTTATTGTACCTCTAGGATACTTGATTGTGAAGGTCTTTTTAACAGTTCCGCCGTAATAACCCATTCCGGTAATATATATAGTAGCCGTTCCTACATGAATATTGTTTGTATAGCTTACCTGATAATCCTTTCCTTCTATTAAGAAAGCCGTACCATTATGGCCAACTACCGCAGGTTCTATTTCTCTTCCTTTATAATTTATAACATCCACATCTGAGGAAAACCAGCTGTCAATTAAGCCTGTCGCTATCTTTCCCTGGCTGTTAATTCCAAATCGATTGTCAACTATCTGAAACTTCGAGATGTCCTGTGCTGTCAAAGTATAGCCTATAGCAGGTTTTATAATCAGATCTCCCACGGGATAGTATAATTCGTTCATAAATGCATCTGCATTATAATGGTATTTTGATACTAATATTGTCGGTATGTCCTCTGATAAATTACCACCTACAGTAATATACGATTTGATAAGCCCGTCTTCAATATCATTATACCAATCATTTAGTGACACATCATTATCACCGGAGATTGATGCATTGCCAAGGATAGTAAACGTTGATGCCTTTATATCTACTCCCGTTCCAAAGGCATCTTCATTATATCCTACATTCCCAAAGATTTTTCCTCCCGACATAGTTACATTCGAATCAAAGAGCGAAAGACCTGCTCCATAGGAAGCTTTATTATGGTGAAGGCTACCATCTGATATGTACAAGGCACCTCCATTACTATATATACCTCCTCCATTCATGGCTTCATTATTTCTAATGCTTCCCCCAAGGATATCGATATTGCCTGCATTATATATTCCTGCCCCATAGTCATTTGTTATATTATTCTGAATTACTCCGCTCTTCATAATTATGCTTCCATAATTATCTATGGCGCTACCTGCCTTGCTTGAGTTATTATCCTCCAGAACTATTCCATTGTTCAGGATTACACTGCCTCCATCATTATAGATTATAGATCCTGAAACTAATTCATCCTCCATATTACCGCTAATAGTTAATAGAGATATCTCTGGCTGATCATTTAACTCACTATTTCCTAGTTCTAGCCGACCGTATACATGGATCATATCGCCATCAAATCCCGGATTACGGGAGATAGTATACGATTCACCTTCATTTACAAGCTTTATAGTACTGTAAATATCTACTGTATCATTTAGCTTAATATCTGAACAAAGATGAATAGTTCCATGCCTTTCATTATCCTCGATAGCTGATACCGCCTTTGACAGTGTGGCAAAGGGTGATGCCTCTGAACCAGTATTGACGACATCGCTTCCACTTTCCCCAGCATCTACATAATAGTCAACTTTTGAACCAATATATTCCAATGCTCCATCTTGGTTCAAGAGGTAATTTGCTGCCATAGAACCAAGTATAAATTTCTGATAATTCCTAGACAATATAAGATCATTACCCTTTAGAAGCTGTCTTCCAGGAATATATGCGCTTGTTGTAAGAAGAATATTCTCAATAGTAGATAAACCTGAATCTATATGTATACTTGAAGTATTATTTAGCATTAGCTTATTAGTTCCATCATATCCCATTGGAATGGATGCACCACCAGATATGTGCATATTACCTGCATTATATATGGCTACTCCTCCTTCAGAGTTGTTTTTCTCAATTATACCTCCACTCATAACAAAGGTGGCATAGGATTCATTATATATGGCTCCAGCAATAGCTCCAGTGCAATTAGTAATTTTACCTCCAGCCATCATAAAGCTACCTTGGTTATCCACCCCTCCGGTTCTCCTGCTATTAATTTCTCTATTACCCTGTAATTCTACACCAGAATATAGCTTTAATATACCATAGTTACTAATAATGCTATAGGAGCCTATACTATCTCCACTATATATAATTAGTTTCGGATCAATATAATCTCCCTCTACATCACTACCAAGAGTAAGGCTTCCTTCTGTATTAATTGTAAATATCTCTTTATTTGAAATTGTACTTGATATGGTATGAGATACCGGACCATAATTTAATAATGTAATATCACTTACTATATTAATAGGATCATTTATTGGATCATCTATAGACAGATCCGAGCAAATATTTATTATACCGGTTCTTAATGAATTATCTATTTCTTTTACAGCATCATTTAATGTTTTAAAGGGTCTATCCAAAGTACCATCGCTATCACTATTAAGATACGTATTATCTACATAATAGATAGGTGGCTCACCTTTATACTTTATTGTACCCCATTCTGATATTATATAACTGCCGTCTGATAGTTTAAAATTATTGCTGTTATTTTTAATTGCATTTTCATTACCTGCAAGTATGGTTTCACCCGCTTTATATTTGTCCATGAAAATGAGTGTCTTGTTGTCATTACTTAAGCTAAGGTTATATTTCAAATTGATTGGATCATAATTAGAAAGATATATTCCGTTGCTCCTATCTAACCCAATCGGTATAGAAGGCTTCTGCGACATATTGAGTGTACCATTATTTTTAATACTATATGTGTTATTACTGATGATTCCTCCTGAAATATTCACTATTCCTTCATTCTCAATTCCACAACTACTATTGCCGGTAAAGCCTGTAATGCTACCACCCGACATGTTTACTGTAGATGTGGAATAATTCCTTATGCCTATATAGGCTATTTTATCACTTGACGATGCGCTGATTGTACCTGATACTAAATTAACTGTACCTAACCAGTTTTCTATAGCGTAACCATTTATAGGATATATTGAGCCTCCATCAATATTAATAACCGATTCATCGCTTTTAATGGTACTACGCGAAAACATGTCATTACGAATCACAGCTCGGTCATATAAGTTCACAGTACCCCTAGTACTTTGTATTATGTAGGGTGTATTACTGTCTTTATTATTAGCACCTATAATTAATTCTCCTTCAGTCTGCTCCTTATCTCCTAATGTTAACGAACCACCCTCCGCGTAAATTAAAGCATCGTCCATGTTTCGAAACTTTTTATTAATTACTACGGTTGTCTTATCAGATTTAATTGTAATATCAGCATATATATAAATTGGCTTAACCACATCCAAATCTGATTGAATAATAATAGTTCCCTTGGATGTTCCTATCCTATCTACAGCCTCCTGAATTGTAAGCAAGGGGTCGTTACTACTGCCACTAACACTTTTATCGTCATTTCCTGTCTTGTTCACATAAAAAGTAGCAGGCTTTCCTACAAAAACCAAATTTCCTTTATTATCTATATTATAGTTTGTATCTTCCATTATAAACTTAGCAAGTAATTCTTCTGTAAGCGTTGGACCTACTACAATATTCATACCTTCACGACACTTCTCATAAATTATACTTAATGAAGTTATCTTACTTAATGAACCGCTGACATTGATATAGGCTCCTTTATCTAATCGTATTTTTGCAGCATCACCATTTATTCCAGATATAGATGCATTATCACTTAAGGAGATAGGTGCATATGTATCGAACGCATTGCCAATATTATTGCTAATTTCACCATCAGACATCGAAAAGCTACCACTATCCCATATTTTAAATACTGAGGAAACTTCGTTATTGCTTATGGTTCCTCCAGTCATATTAAAGCTTCCCTGCCCTATATCGACTATATTTCCATCTAATTCTCCATTCCTTTTCCTGCCATTATCATGTATTAAACCACCACTTAAATTAAAAACCCCACTAACCAAATAAATGACCATATAATCATATTGCATCTTCAAAGTCTTGTTACTACTAATAGTGCCACCGGTCATATTAAAAGTTCCATTATTAGCATTAGTAATAATGATTTCGCTGTCATTTGCAGTAATATCTCCGCCACTCATTGTTACTGTCCCGTAATTAATGAGAACATAGCCCGAATTCTTTGTAATAGATCCACCCTCCATATTGAGGTTTCCGCTGTTGTAAATTCCTGAACCACTATGAGGGCAAGTGTTTTCTGAAATTATTCCATTCCTTAAGGTAAAGCTGCCTTTTTCACTGTTGTTAATCCCCCCACCGCTACCAAATCCTAGAACATTGTTGCCTGAAACGCTACCACCATTCATAATAAGGATTCCATAATTATAAATGCCCCCGCCATTCTTACACTCATTATCGGACACGTTTCCCCCGTTTATATTCAAGTTACCGTAATTGGTGATTCCGCCACCCTGATAGCTAGTATTCGAGTTTGTATTAATATTGTTCTGTACAAAAGTGTTGGCATTTAGGTTTAAGGTTCCATTAGCCATAACCATAACAAGGGAATATTCTCCCTTATAGCTTATTCCTCCGCCATCAAAAATTATGGGCATAGTGTCCGAGGCGCCTTCTACAGTCAAGTTTGTGTTTGTATTAACAGAAATCATACTACCACTACCGGAAGTATATACCTTTGATACAGTAATGGCTCCACCAGATACAGGCTCTGCCGTAATGCTTATGTCAAAGGCTTCTCCATTACCGAATACAACCTGGGATTCCTCATTTGTATTCCCCAGCATTTTAACTTCATAACTGCCCGGTCCCTTGTCGTTGATTGAATTAGCCGCTTCCTTAAGCGTACTATAGGGCTGAGCTCTACTTCCATCACCACTATAGGTAACATCAGTACCATCATGTCCCCCTACATATATAGCAGATCCAGACGCAGCTCTTGCTGTCTCCATACCAAATGATTGTATTGTGGTCTCTTCCTCAGTATAATTTGATACTGTATCGTCACTATTAGCATAAGTATTCATATTTATCATACCCAAAAGCATACAGATGCTCAATAGTAAAGCCAGTCCCTTCTTTCTTCTAAATCGTAACATTATATATTACCCTCCCTCTAAAATATCAACAATACGTTGTACTAATGTCATATGAAGTCATTTATAAGCGTATTATACCATTTATAAATTAATTTCACCCTGTACTAAAGTACAGTCTTGGGTATTTTTTTATATTCCTTACACCTTAAATTAACAATCCAACAAGAAAGAGCTTCGCTGGCAAGATACAAAGCGCGCGAGTGCGCATCCCTACGGAGCATTTTTAATTGAATAGGACGAACTTTCCTATTCAATTAAAAAATTGCCTTTAAATTTATCAAAGGCAATTATATTATCGTTCTCCTCTATAGTATTCATAAGCATTACAGAATCTCCTTTATCTTCTTGATTAAGGTTATATCAGCTGGTAACCAATTAACACTGTTTAGTGTGTCCTTAGTTAACCACTTTGAGTCTTCGTGTTCATTTAGCACCAATTCTCCAG